>NZ_JBFTLD010000134.1:0-17037 GCF_056396265.1 Allobosea sp. 05T422_2
GCGACGATCACGGTCGCGTCACGCTCGGCTCGGGCCCTGATCTCCTGCGCCTGCTGGGCGCCAAGCGCACGCGCCTCGGCAGCCTCGCGCTGACGCTCGGTCTGCATGCGCTGGAACACCGCCTGCGAGTTCGCTTGCGGCAGATCGACCCGACGCAGGCGGACATCGACGACCGTCATGCCGAAGCGGGCCGCCTCGCGGTTCACGTCGTCGCGGATACGGCTCATCAGCCGCGACCGGTCGGTCCGGACCACCGAGATGAAGCTGGCATCGGCGAGGACCGCGCGAACCTGACCATTGACGATCGAGGCAAGCTGCGAGTTGGCCCGCGGGATGTTGTTCACCGCCTGGTAGAAGCGCAGCGGATCGGAGATCCGGTAGCGCGTGAAGGCGTCGACGACGAGCCGCTTCTGATCCGACGCGATGATTTCCTGGGCGGGAAGGTCGAGATCGAGGATGCGGTTGTCGAGCAGAGTCACCTGCTCGAAGGGGGCCGGCAGCTTCAGGTAGATGCCCGGAGCGGTGACGACGCTGCGGACCGCGCCGAAGCGCAACACGATGGCCGACTGGGTCTGCTGGACCACGAAGGTCGCGGCATAGAAGACGATCGCGGCGACGGCGAGGAGGACAAGCGCACCAATGCGCAGGATGGAACCGTTCATCGGGTCGCTCCCGCCTGCGGCGCACCCGGCGCAGCGCGCCGTTGCTGGAGTTCGTTCAGCGGCAGGTAAGGCACGACACTTTGCCCGTTACCCCTCTGGTCGAGGATGATCTTGTCGGTGCCACCGAGCACACGCTCCATCGTCTCGAGGAAGAGACGCTCGCGGGTCACGGCCGGCGCCGCCTTGTACTGCAGATAGACAGCATTGAAGCGGCTGGCCTGGCCGCGGGCTTCCGCGACGGTCTGCTCCTTGAAGGCTTCCGCCGACTGGACCAGTTGCGCCGCACGACCGCGCGATTCCGGCACGACCCGATTGGCATAGGTCTGCGCTTCGTTGCGCAGGCGTTCCTGGTCGGAGCGCGCCGCCTGAACGTCACGGAACGCGTCGATGACCTGCTGCGGCGGATCGACCTTCTGCAGCTGGACGAGGCGGATCTGCACGCCAGCCTTGTAGCTGTCGAGCGTCTCCTGCATCAACTGGCGCACTTCGGTCTCGATTGCGGCACGATCCGTCGTCAGCACGGGCTGGATGTTGCGCTGGCCGATCACCTCGCGCATCGCGCTCTCGGCCACAGCCTTCACCGTGCCCGGCGGATCCTGGATATTGAAGACATAATTCTCCGGCGCGGCCGGATCGATCTGCCACTGCACGATCACGTCGATATCGACGATGTTCTCGTCGCCGGTCAGCATCAGGCTCTCTTCGCCGACATCCGTCTGGCGTGAGGTGCGGACCGATTCGATGGTGCGGAAGCCGACTTCCGTCGTGATCACATTGGTGACCTGGGGCTTGATCACGCTACCGATCGGGTAGGGCCAGTTGTAGTTCAGGCCTTCGCCGGTCTTGCCGATATATTTGCCGAAGCGGAGGTTGAGACCAACCTCGTTCGGCCGGACGATATACCAGCCCGTCATCAGCCAGATCACGATCAGGGCCAGGATGCCGAGAACCAGGCCACGTCCGCCGAGATTGCCGCCCGGCAGTAAATCCTTCAACCGATCCTGACTACGGCGCAAAATTTCTTCCAGATCCGGTGGCGAACCACCGCCACTGCCTCCGGGGCCCTGCCCCCACGGGCCGCCGCCGCCGCCACCACTTCCGCGCTGGCCCCAGGGTCCTCCCCCGCCGCCACCGCTACCGCCGCTCTGGTTGCTCCAAGGCATACTCGTGCCGTTCCTCACATCTGTACCACACGTGCCATAGGCGAACGGCGGCTGTTTGTCAGCGCCCTTAGGGAACGCGTGTCCGTGACTTGGTCATCGGACACGGATTCGTCAACGACGCAAGCCCTTCATCGTCAACGGAAACAGCGTTCAGGCCCGGCGGCGAAAGGTCGCGAAGGTGAAAGCATGCTCGTCATCGGCACTGCGAGGGTGGTTCTCCTGCTTCACGCGCTCGAACGCCGCCCTGTCCCAGACCGGAAAAAGGGCATCGCCTTCGGGCTCAGCGTGAACCTGGGTCAGTTCAACCCGATCGGCCAACGGCAAGGCCTGGGCGTAGATCTCGGCGCCCCCCGCAACAGTGACGGAATCCGCGCCCATCGCGAGGCCCAGCCGCTGACCGGCCTCGATCGCCTCGTCGAGGCCATGCGCGACATGAACGCCGTCGGCATTAAAACCGGGATCGCGTGTCAGGACGATGGTCTCGCGCCCCGGCAACGGCTTTCCGATCGAGAGAAAGGTCTTTCGCCCCATCAGCACCGGCCGGCCGAGCGTCAGGCCACGAAAATGCCTGAGGTCCGTCTTCAGCCGCCAGATCAGGCGATTATCGTCACCAATCACGCCATTATCGGCGACGGCGGCGATGATCACGATGGGAAGGGCTTGAGGTCCGCTCACACGCTCTCTCCCAACCGCCGCAGCGCGTCGCCGTCGAGGCGTTTGACCGTCCATTCCGATTGCGCGTTCGCGCCGAGAGAGCGGTAGAACACGCGTGAGGGCTCGTTCCAGTTCAGCACCCACCAGGCCAGGCGCGGCAGCCCCTCGTCGACGCAGCGCTTCGCCAGCCCTGCGATCAGGGCCTTGCCGATGCCTTTGCCGCGGAATTCAGGCCGGACATAGAGATCCTCGAGCCAGATGCCATGGCGGCCCGAGAAGGTCGAATAGGTATAGAACCAGACGGCGAATCCCGCAGGCGCACCTTCCCATTCGGCGATATCGCAGGCGACCTTGGGATCTGGCCCGAACAGGGCCTGCGCGAGTTGCTCTTCGCTGGCCGCGACCTCGTGCAGAAGCTCTTCGTATTCKGCGAGCTCCCTGATGAAGGTCAGGACGAGCCCAGCCTCGTCGGGCCGGGCTGGACGGATGGAAAGGGTCATAGGAAGGTCCCCGCGACTACGATCGCCAGATTCATGCAGGCATGCAGCAGAATGGGTAGGCCGATTCCGCCGGAAACCTCGCGTGCATAGCTCAGGAACGCGCCAGCCGGCAGAACCGATACGACGTGCAGCAGTCCGTTCTCGATATGCAGCAGTCCGAAGGCCACTCACGATCGCCAGGGCCGGCCATGCGGAGAAGCGCCGGCGCAACCGCGTGAACAGCAGGCCACGGAACAACGCTTCCTCGACCACGGGAGCGAGCAGCACCGCATTCAGAAAACCGAGCCAACTGCGCTCCGAGCTGGACATCGCCTTGATGTCTTCGAGCGACCCTAGCAGCCCCGATGCGGCGACGGTCGCCTCGATAGCCAGTACGAGCAGCAACACGGCCACGAACCGGATGACGATGCGCCTATCCGCCGGCCAGGAAAGGGCCAATGCACGCCGCCATGGTAGATCGCTCATCGCCCCGACTGCGAACGCCGTGCCAAGCCCAACGCTCAGAAAGAACGCAGTCTCGCGAGCATCGAAACCAAGGGGACGGCCAACGAGCGCTGTGGCCAGAACCGCGGCACCAACCACCCCCGCATACCCGAGCGCGACCGCAAACAGAACCTGCCCGAACGCCGGAACAACTGCGCGGTCCATCATCCCGCGATCGGTGCCTTGATCGCCGCGTGCGCGTCGGAGGCTTCGAGCGCCACGTCCGAATTGAGCTGCAGCCGGGACTGGTCGAGACGGCCCAGATAGCGATGTGGATCACCGAAGAAGTGCGCAGCTTCGCCGAAGCCGAACTCCGTCACCCGGGCGGCGATCTGGGTCGGCAACGCGTGGCTTACGGTGTTAAACGGCTTTCCGAGCACGCGCATTATCCGCAGAATCGCTACGATCGCTTCGTTACTCCTTAGGATGAACCGAGACAACGCGCCATCAGTCGAACCGGCAGCTCCCCGGATCAGTCCGCAAGCACGCCCTCACGGTCAGCAGCATGCCGCAGCCCCGAAGACGAGAGCGCTAGCTTCGCCGTTCGCCGCAGGCACGGCTGGCGCCCCCATCTGAAGCCAAGAGGCCACCGCCTCATGACCGAAGCGATGGACCGAAGATGGCGCCATGCAGCATCGTGCCGAAGGCTCGAGATGGCGCACGACGGCCATCTCCGCTTCGCACCGCGACGGCCGAGGTTCACACGCTGTCAGCCTTCGGCTGCTTCTGTTGCGCAACGAGGGCGACGATAATGCTGAGGACGATGCCTGCGGCCGCCAGCCAGAACGCCCGTTGGATGCCCTCGGCCACGGCGATCCGCAACGCACCGCCTGCCAATCCGCCGATCTGGGAATTGGCAACGGCGATGAGAACCGCAAGGCCAATGGCGTTGCCGACATTCAGCGTTGTCGACGCCATTCCCGAGGCGACGCCCTGCTCGTCATGATGAACGCCGGACGCGGCCGCAATCCACATGCCGGTCCAGACAACACCCTGACCTATGCCGGAAATGATCAGCCCTGGGAGGATGATGAGGTAGCTGCTTTCCGCAGTAGCGCCGGGGACCATCAGTGCCGTTCCGACAGCCCCCACGGCCATGCCGCCAATCAGCGTGGCGCGGATCGAAAGCCGCGTAGCCAACCGCTCGCCGACCTGCGTCCCCACAGCAATCGCTATCGAGGGGACCAGAAACGCAAGCCCGGTCTGAAGAGCTGTGAAACCCTGCACGTTCTGGAACAACACCGTCAGAAAATAGGGCAGTGTGCCGAATGTCGCCATGTACAGGAATGTGATTGTCATTCCGGTCAGGAGGCTGCGATTGCGGAACAAGCGCAAGGGCATGAGCGGATCGGCACTCCGTGCTTCGATCACCACGAAAGCGGTGAGCAGGGCGGCAGCCAGGACAAAACTCCAGATGATGCTGCCCGAACCCCAGCCATATTCCGGCCCCTGCACAAGCGCGAAGACGAGCAGTGTCGCCCCGGCCGTGACGGTCAGCGCGCCCGGCAGGTCGAAGCTGCGGCGTTCATGCCGCTTCGGGTCCCGCGGGATGACGAGGAATGCCGCKACGATGGCAATGCCGGCGAGCGCGACATTGACATAGAACACTGAGGGCCAGCCAAAGGCACTGGTGAGGAGACCACCGGCGATCGAACCGATCGTGAGGCCGCTTGCTCCGGCGCCACCCCAGACAGCGAGTGCCCTGTTGCGCTCCGGCCCCTCGGCAAACAGGCGGTTGACCAGGGACAATGTCGCCGGAAACAGGAATGCGCCTCCGATACCCTGAACCGCGCGCGCCAGGATGATGACTTCAGGGCTCCAGGCCAAGCCACCGATCAATGACGACAGCGCATAGAGCCAAAGGGCAAAGACGAACATTCGCCGCTGGCCGATCAGGTCGGCTGCCCGGCCGCCGAACAGCAGGAAGCCACCGGTGAACACCGTGTAGACACTGACCACCCATTGCAGGGTCTGGCCCGAAAAGCCCAGGCCCGCGCCGATCTCCGGCAACGCGACGAAGACGATGTTGAGGTCGAGTGCGATGATCAGTTGCGCGAAGGCGAGCAGCGCCAATGTCGCGCCGCGTTTTCCCCCAAGACCTCCCCTGACCGATGATCCGTCGGGCAGCGATGCCAGTTCCGATGCGCTCATGCGTGTCTCCGCTTCCTCGTTCTTTGTTKATCGACAAAGAATGAAAGCTTGCCAACCGGAGTCAAGCGAATTATTTACCGATCATCAAAGAATGGAGGCATCGATGGCGCGGCCACGGGAGTTCGATCGAGATCTGGCGCTTGAAAGGGCTCGCGACGCATTCTGGGCACGCGGCTACGAGGGAACGTCGATTGCTGATCTGGTGGCGGCGCTGGGTCTTGCCTCGGCACGCATCTACGCAGCCTTCGGCTCGAAGGAGGATTTGTTCCGGGAGGCGGTTGGGCTCTACGAGGAAGGCGACGGCAGCTTCGTCGCACGAGCGCTGGCCCAGGAGCCGAGCGCAGTGAAGGCCGTCGAAAGGATGCTACGCGACGCCGTCGAGACCTACACGAAGCCCGGACGCCCATGGGGTTGCATGGTCGTATCGGCCGCGACCAACTGCGCCGTCGAGAATGACCGCGTGCGGGAATGGCTGGCCGAACGCCGCCTGAAGCAAACGGCGACCATCGTCGACAGGTTGGTGCAAGCCGTACGCGCCGGCGAGCTGAGACAGGATACCGACACCGACGCGATGGGCGACTATGTCACTGCGCTGATGCACGGCCTTTCCGTGCAAGCGCGGGATGGCGTGCCAGAGCAACGCCTCCTGACCATGTGCGACCTGGCCATGCAGAGGATGCGCGACCTGGTTGATCCCACCCATGAGGCTGTCATCGTGCCCAACCAGTCTGGGGCGGAGAGCATCTAGCGCCCCCGTCAGCCAGCCAGGATACCCTGGCGGCCAGGGGCGCTGGCCACAGAATGCAACCTTCGTTTGAGACAGAGGGAAACAGGCCCTCTCCCCTTCCCTGAACCTGTTGGTCAAACTTGCCGCCCGCGAGAGGGCGCGGCACGCGCAGGCGGAGAGCAACTGCGTGATTCAAGTGCCGTCGAGGATCGAGCACGCCGCGAACACGTCCCGAAACGCCAGGCCGGACCTCATCGCGTCAGCCCCGATCGGCCCCCGGCGCGCTGTCCCCCAGCACCTGCGCCAAGCGCCGCACGCCGTCCTGCATCCGATCGAGAGGTGCAGCTGAAAAACTGAGGCGTAACGCTGCCGCACCCTGCCCATCGGGCTGGAACGCAGAGCCGGGGACATAGGTCACTCCGACTTCAGCCGCACGGCTCAGCAAGGCATGCATGTCGAGATGCGCTTCCAGGTTCAGCCAGATGAACAGGCCTCCCTGGGGAACGATCCAGCTGGCGCGGTTGCCGAGCTCCGACTGGAGCGCCGCCAGCATCGTGTCGCGCCGAATGCGATAGGCGTCGCGAAGCCGGCCAGCATGTGTGTCGAGGATGCTGTCGAAAAGATCGAGGAGACAGGCCTGGGCAAGGGTACCCGCCTGCAGATCCTCGCTTTGTTTCATGAGAGCAAGTTTCGCGACCACCGCACGGGGGGCGACCAGCCAACCGACACGAAAGCCCGGCACGACCGCCTTGGAGAATGTACCGAGATAGATCGTCCGCGCGTCCTCGATCGAGCGGGCCTCCGTGTCGACCGCCAGCAGCGGCGGCAACGCCTCGCCCTCATAACGCAGCATCTCGTAGGGGTCGTCCTCGACGAGGATCGTATCGAGCTCACCGGCCAAGGCGACCAGTTCGCGCCGTTGGGCGAGCGACAAGGTCGCTCCGGTCGGGTTGTGGAAATTCGACATCGCGTAGATCAGCGCCGGCCGATCGTGAGTCCCGGCCCGTGCCGCTTCCAGCTCGCGCATCCGCGCGCCGTGCGCGGCAAAGACCTGCAGCGCCCCGGGATAGGTCGGCGTCTGGACGAGCACGGTCGCCCCGGGCTCGACCAGCAGCTCGGCGACGAGATCGAGCGCMTGTTGCGCGCCATTGGTGAGGAGAATGTTATGCCTGTCGCATTGCACGCCCTTGGCGCGCATGTAGGCGCTGATCCGGTCGCGCAAGGCAGGATCGCCCTCGCTAGCGCCATATTGCAGCGCAGCCCGCGCCGTTTCCGGTTTCGACAGGATCCTGGCCAGGCTGTCGCGGATCTCGGCAACGGGAAAGAGCGTGGAATCGGGTTCACCAGGTCCGAACGACACGCAATCGGCCGCCTTCGGCATGGTCGCAAGGCCACGAATGGCAGATGGTACGATGCGGTTGGCATAGCGCGAAAAGCGCCGCTCGAAGGCGGTCATCCGTGGTCCTGCGTGCGTGTCGGCGGTGCTCATCGGGTGGAAACCTCGGGTTCTGCAGGAGCCGGACCAGTGGCGGACGTGGTCGCATTCCAGGTTTGGCCAGCAAGATCGCGCATCGATCGCGCCATCCGGGCGATCGATGCGCTTTCCGCGACGCTGGCCGCGGCGACATAACGATCCGGCCGGACCAGCATCAGGATGTTGCGCCCAGCCGGCGACAGCGAGCTCATATGCCCGTCAGTGTCGCGTCCGGCGGAAACGTCAGGGCGGTCTTGAGAGGGATTGAAGGTGGTCGGCAGCACCGCGACGCGACGGAGCGAGCGAAGCCCGAAGCCTTCGGCCGTCGCCGCCATGCGCTGTGCATCCGGACCATAGGCGACGAGCGCGAACTGGCCGCCCATGACATCGTCCAGCCGCTGATAGCGGCGGTCCGTCATCTGGAGCAGCGGTTGCGGGAGCATCCGTCCGGCAAGACGCATTCCGCCATCGTCGGGAACGACAAAGCCTTTCTCATAGAAGGGTTTGGGCTTGTATTTCATCTGCGTGAAATGCGCGTGGATCCCCGGCGCCAGTTGGGCAAGCCGAAAGCCGAGTTGGATCATGGCCGCCTGCCGCCGGGAKGTCGGCATCATCACCCGCCCCATCTTGATGGCGAGCTGGATCAGGGCCCATGCATGCGGTGCCCGCTCGCGCTGATAGGTCGCCAGAAGCTCCGGCCCGAGCCGTCCCGAAATCACCTCGGCGAACTTCCAGGCAAGGTTATGCGCATCGCGGACACCGCTGTTCATACCCTGGCCGGCAAATGGCGGCGACAGATGCGCCGCATCGCCGGCCAGGAAGATGCGTTGCGTGTTCCAGCGATCGGCGATGCGGGCATGGAAGGCGTAGACTTGGCGACGGACGATTCGTGCGTCGGCATCGGGCCCGTGGGCTTCGAGCAGCGCACGCACATGGTCGGGGTGAGCCGCGCGCTCCTCGTCTTCGCCGTCGCGCAGCATGAATTCGTAGCGGCGGATTCCGTCCGGGCCGGGCAATGTGATCAGGGGGCGGTCGGGATCGCACACGACCCGCGTCTGGCGCAGCTGCTCCCGGGTCGAGGCCAGATCGACGATGAGCCAGCGTTGGCGATAGGTCGAGCCGCTGAGCGTTGCACCGACGACCTTGCGCAAGGCGCTGCTGGCACCGTCGCAGGCCGCCAGATAGCGGCCGCGAATGGCAATGCCGCCGCCGCTTCCAGAACGAAGGGACAGCGACACGCCGGAACCATCTTCCGCCACCGTCTCGCAGGAATGGCCGAACAGCGTCACCACATTGGGGAAACGGTCGAGCCCCCGGCGTAGCGCGGCTTCCAGCTTCGGCTGGGTGAAAGCGTTGCGCCGCGGAAAGCCATATTCCCGGGTGGCCGGCTCGACCTTGGCAAAGCAACGCCCGTCCCGGGTGAAATAATGTGAACCGTAGTCCAGGGCCACATCCTGCAGGACCGAATCGAGCAGGCCGGTTGCCTGCATGGTACGCAGCGACTCGTCGTCGATGGAGACCGCCCGTGGCTCCTGCACCGTGCTGCAATTGCGCTCGACCAGGATGACGTCGAGGCCAGCCTGTCCCAGCAGATTGGCCAGGGTCAGTCCAGTGGGACCGGCTCCAACGATCGCGACATCGCATTCCTGAATCATTGCGACACGTCCGCTCCGTCGAGCCGAGATCCGGACAACCGATCGCCCAGCAGGCTGGCTGAAGAGACGAGCAGGAGCACGAGTCGATGCTCGAGCTTTTCGTCCAGGCTGGCAGCATCGAGAACGAGGCTGATGCTGGCGGCAATGCCGAGCTCCGGCACCGCGACCGGGACGGCAATGCCGACGAGTCCCTCGTCGATCTCGCCGCGCGTGATGCAGTAGCCGCGCTTGCGGATGCCGGCCAGCAGATCGCGCAGTTCGGCGATCTTCATGGGCAGATCGGCCTGGTCGGCGCCGGGCTGCCCGCCGAAACTCCCCGCCACAAGCCGGGCCAGCCGTCGGGGCGGGACCAATGACAGGATCGTCTTGGACGTGGCGCCTCGCGTCAGCGGCATGGGCCGACCGCGTTCATAGGATGGCCGCGCCGGTAGATTTCCGACGGCTTCGTCGGCGACGCACAGCACGGTGTCGCCATAGAGACGCGCCAGCAACGCCACACAGGGGACACCCGCCTGCGGGATCAGATCATGCAGGCGGGACTGCCCGGCGCGCACCAGCGGATCGGTCAGGCGCACCAGCCGATCGAATTCGACGAAGGCGGGGCCGAGACGATAATGCGCCTCGTAGGCCGGTTCGAGAAACCCCTCGCCGACCAGCTCCCGCACGGTGCGATAGACGGTGCTCGCCGGCACGCTTAGCGCCTCCGACATGTCCTGAACCGTCCAGCTTCCCTTTGTTTCCCGGAACAGCCGAAGCAGACTGACGAAGCGGCCGAGCGCGTTCATGTCCGGTCCGGATCGGCTTCGGAGACGATCGGATTCGTCAGCCGACCTATCCCTTCGATCGAGACCTCGACCGTGTCGCCCGCTTGCATGAACAGTTGGGGCTCGCGCTTGAAGCCGACCCCGCCAGGCGTGCCGGTGATGATGACGTCCCCGGGGGCCAGCGGCGTGAAGTCCGAGACATAGGCGATGATGTCGGCGACGGGGAAGATCATCTCTCCCAGCGTGGCAGACTGAACGATCGATCCGTTGAGGCGAGTCTCGATCCGGGCCCGCGCGAACTCCACGATCTCGTCCGGCGTCACCAGTTCTGGGCCGAACGCCCCCGTGCCGGGGAAGTTCTTGCCCGGTGTGAACTGGTGGGTATGGCGCTGCCAATCCCGCAACGTGGCGTCGTTGAATGGCGCGTAGCCCGCGATCAGGTCGAGAGCCGAAGCCTTCGGCACCCGGAAACCGGGTCGGCCGATCACCACGGCCAGCTCCCCCTCGTAATCGAGCGCCTTGGATAGCCGCGGCAGCAGGATCGGCGCCCCATGCCCGATGAGCGTATCGGCAAACCGCGTGAAGATCGCGGGATGCGCGGCCTCCGGCCGCCCCGTCTCGCGACGGTGCTCCTCGTAGTTGAGGCCGACACACAGGATCTTGCCGGGATTGGGCAGAATCGGGTCGTAGCGAAACTGGCCCTCGGCATAATCGGCCTGGATCGGCTCGCGCACCGGCTCGACGAGCCCTAGCGCGGCGGCCTCCAGATAGGTCCGCAAGTCGGGAAGCACCGCGCCGAAGCGCGCTCCAAGATCGAAAATGCCGTTGGCGCCCGCAACGCCGTAGCTGGCGCGGTTCTCGGCTCTGAACGAAACGAATCTCATGGTGTGCTCCTCACGCACGCAGGATCGCGCGCCCCCATAGGTTGAGCGTCCGCTCGGCATGGGGCCACTGCATGACCGGGCGATCGTGGACGACCTCCAGCTCGGCTGAGACCTCGATCCAGTTCCCGTCCGGATCCTCGATGAAAATGAACAGGTTGTTCCCGGGCCCATGCCGCCCGGGGCCCCACATCAGCGACACGCCGCGCGCGGCGAAATGATCCGACCAGTCGCGGATCGTGTTCCATTCGCCGGCTTCGTAGGAATGATGATCGATGCCCTGCCGGTCCTGYCGGAAGCAGGCCAGGTTGTGATGCTCGTGATTGCCGCGCATGAAGCACGTCATGACGCGGCCGGCGTCATCGACCACCCTGTCGGAGACGCCGAAGCCGAGCTTGCCGGCATAGAACCCTTCGATCGCTTCGACGTCCCGGGTTGCCAGCGTCAGATGCTGGATCGGTCCGCGGATGCGTCCGCGCGGCCCGGCCGTATCGGCGATGGCGCGGCCGAAGATCACCTCGTTGCCATCGGGGTCACATACGGAGAAGGCGTCGCTCTCGAACAGCGACACGGAAGCGTCGGCAGGCTCGAGCCCTTGCTCGACCGCCCGGGCACGCAGCCCCTCCAGCCCTTCGCTGTCGCGTACCGCAAAGCCTGCATGCTGGAGTGTCTTGGCCGGTCCCTGTGTCAGCAGCACGCGACGCTGCGGACCCACCAGCAGCGCCTCTTCCCCATCCAGCCGGATCAGCTCCATGTCCATGACCTCCGCATAGAAGGTGGCGAGCCGCTTCACATCCGGCGTTCTCAGATTGGGTGGTGCAGATAGGCGCTGGCTTGCAAGGCGGTGAGCATCATTTTGCTACTCCATTCTTGGAATAGCGATATTGTTAAGATAATGGATGAGTCAATTTCCCATATTTTGAGATTTTGACAAGATATCTCCACCTAATGGCAACGGCCGTCGGCTCGTTGCCAGCTTCGAGGGACGTCGCTTCGGTGAAACTCAATGACCGGCTTAGCCTCAAGACCCTGAAACTGATCATGGGCGTGGAGCGCCATGGCAACCTTTCGCTGGCCGCCGAGGAACTTCACATTGTGGTTTCGGCCGCAAGCCGTCGGATTCGCTTCCTCGAGGACTCGCTCGGCTTCCGCCTGATCGAGCGGACAGGCCGCGGGATCGGGCTGACGGCGCCCGGCCGGGCGATCGCGGCGCATGCGCACAGGATCCTTGCCGATGTCGACGAGCTTGAAGACGAGTTGCGTGACATCACGGACGGCGTCCTGGAGCAGATCAGACTGTCCGTCTCGGGGCCCGCGCTATTCCATGACCTCCCGGAGCAGTTGCGGAGGTTTCTCGGCGCCTTCCCCCATGTCCGGCTCTCAGTCGAGGAACTCACCAGCAATGCAGTTGCCGAGAGCGTCCTCAATGGGCGGGCCGAGCTCGGTATCCTGCTGGGTGCGGAATCCAGCCCAGGCCTGCGCCTGAGACCCTATCGTCGCGACGCACTCGGGATCGTCGTCAGCCCCGAGCATCCTCTTGCGGGCGCGGCTGCTGTTCGCCTTGCCGATCTGCTCGACCAGGATTGGGTTCTGCCACCGGACTCGGCAATCGGGCATTTGCTGGCCCGCGAGGCCGCAAGCCATGGCGCGGAATTGTCTACGCGCGTCCGCGTCCATGGCATCGCGTCGATCTGCCGGGTGGTCCAGGGCGGTCTCGGCATTACGGTGCTGCCGATGCGCAGCGCGGCGCGCGAAATTGCAAGCCGAGGCCTTGTCGACATCCCGCTTGCCGAAGACTGGGCGCCTTGCAACCTGCATCTGGCGACCCAGCGCAACGCCGTTCTTACTCCGGCATTGACTGCTCTCGTCGATATGCTCGCGATCGAGTGAGACAGACCGGCGCGAACTCCAGCCGCCGCCCGAGCTCCTGAGACGCCCTCCCCGGCGCCCGCTCTCCGGGCGTTCCATTGTCGGCGAAGCCCGCTCCGCTCCACCCCGGCGGCAGTTTCCCGAATGCGAACGATGCTTGACGAAATACCGCTCGACCCGGAGCGAGGCCCACACCCATTCTCATTGCAACGATAGATCCTTCGCAGGCAGGCAGCATTGCGAAGAAGAAAATCTATGCAAGAGAGGAACGCCATGTCGGTCGCAGCACTGAACAGTCAATCTGCGCTTCTCAACAAGGATCGCACGAAGGTCGCCCTCTCCTGCTTCCTTGGGTCAGCGATCGAATGGTATGATTTCATGCTGTACGGGTTCCTGGCGCCTCTCGTCTTCGATAAACTGTTCTTCCCGCATGCGGACCCGGTCGCCGGCATGATTGCCGTGCTCGGCATCTTTGCCGTCGGCTTTGTCGCACGACCTCTCGGCGGCCTGTTCTTCGGTMACTTCGGCGATCGTCTCGGCCGAAAGCCGGTCATGGCGGCGACGCTGATTTTGATGGGTCTATCGACGACGGCCATCGGCCTGTTGCCGACCTATGATTCCATTGGAATCTGGGCGGCGGGCTTCCTGCTGGCCCTGCGTTTCCTGCAGGGCTTCGCCCTTGGCGGTGAGTCGACCGGAGCGCCGGTGCTGATGCTGGAGAGCGCGCCTGAAGGCAAACGCGGCGTCTTCGCCTCGATCGCCCAATCCGGCAATTTCGCCGGCGTCGTGATTGCGACACTGGTCGTATCCTTTGCCGCCGCGCTGCCGAGCGACGTCCTGCTGACATGGGGCTGGCGCGTGCCCTTCCTGTTGAGCATCGTGCTCGTGGGCCTCGGCTTCTACGTGCGGCTCAAGGTCGAAGAGTCGCCCGTATTCGAAGCGACGCGGACGCCTCCTGCGCGGGTACCGCTGTTGCAGGTGCTCGACAATTACAAGCGGCCGGCACTGATCGTGTTCTGCTGCGCCCTGGCGGAGTCCGGTGTGTTCTATCTCACATCCATCTTCGGCCTTTCATACGGGGTGAAAACGCTCGGCATCGATCAGGCCACGCTGCTGCGCGGCGTCCTGCTCGGCAATGTCATTGCCATCGCAATGGTGCCGCTGTTCGGCGCGCTGTCGGACCGTATCGGGCGGCGGGTGGTGCTGGGCACCGGCTTCGTCCTGGCCGGGCTCTATGTGGCCTTCCTCTTCTTTCCGCTGCTGCAGACCCGCGACACCCTGCTGGTCGTACTGGCCACGGCCATTCCCGGGGCGCTCATCCAGCCGATGCATATCGGCGTCACCTCGAGCTTCTATCCGGAGTTGTTCCCGGACACGCGCGTTCGCTTCAGCGGGGTATCACTTGGGCGGCAGTTCGGCACGATCTTCGGCGGCGGCGCCATGCCCGTCATCGCAGCGAGCCTGCTCGCCTGGAGCGGCGGCAGCCTTCTTCCCATCCTGATCTACTTCAGCCTGGTCTCGGTCATCGCCATCGGCGCCGTGATGGCTGCCGAAGAGACCAGGCTTCGCGCGATCTGAGCAAGAGCCGAAGCCGCCGCCTTCACCAACGCTTGCTCGCATCGGCGCGCGACGCGGCCGCAGCAAACCAATGGAATTGCCATGCAGACAGCAGACCAGTCCGCGGCCCTGCCCTCCGCCCTCACAAAACCGGCCGGCACTGTGCGCGATGCGACGATCGCCCTTCTCCGGTCGCTCGGGATGACGACGGTGTTCGGCAATCCCGGCTCGACCGAGCTTGCCTTCCTGCACGACTGGCCAAGCGATTTCCGCTATGTGCTCGCCCTGCAGGAAAGCAGTGCCGTCGGGATGGCCGACGGCCATGCCCAGGCAACCGGCTCGGCGGCCTTCGTCAATCTCCATTCCGCGGCCGGCGTCGGCCATGCGCTTGGGAGCATCTACACAGCCTACCGAAATCAAACGCCGCTGGTCATCACAGCCGGGCAACAAGCACGTGCGCTGCTGCCGCTGCGCCCATTTCTCGGCGCCGCCTCGGCTGCGGAGTTTCCCAAGCCCTATGTGAAATGGAGCTGCGAACCGGCGCGCCCGCAGGATGTGCCGCTGGCGATCGCCCAAGCTTACGCCATCGCCATGCAGAAGCCCTGCGGCCCTACCTTCGTCTCGATTCCTGCCGATGACTGGCAAGTTCCCTGCGAGCCCGTCGAGGCCCGGCCAACCAGCGGGGATTTCGGGCCCGATCCTGAAGGTCTTCGGGCATTCGCCAACGCGATCGATGCCAGCGAACGCCCGGCCATCGTCGTCGGTGCTGCGGTCGCACGGGACGAAGCGTCGGCACTTGCCGTTGCCCTCGCAGAACGTCTGGGCGCCGCAGTCTGGGCCGCACCGGTGGCAAGCAGAGCCTCGTTTCCGGAGGATCACCGGCTCTTCAACGGCTTTCTGCCCGCCGCCCCCGAACCGCTTGCCAAGATACTGGGACGGCACGACCTGGTGCTGATCCTTGGCGCCCCGGCCTTCACCTTTCACGTTCCCGGCGATCTCGCAGGCCTCAGGTCAGGGCCTCCCATCTTCCACATCACCGACGATGCAGATGCCGCCGCAGCCGCCATTGGTGGAGTGAGCTTGCTCTCGACGATGCGTCCCGCGATCTCCGGTCTGCTCGCGACTGTGCCGCTCCGCGATCGCCCACCCGCCACCGTTCGCGCCCCGGCACCGCGGATCGCCCCGACCGAACCGGTCCTGGCGAGCTTCGTCATGCAGACGATCGCAGATCTGCGTCACCCCGGCGGCGTGATCGTGGAKGAGGCGCCCTCGCACAAGGAAGCGCTCCAGCGGCATCTGCCGGTTCGGGATAACGGCTTCTACTGCATGGCGAGCGGCGGTTTGGGCTTCGCGCTGCCGGCATCGGTTGGGATTGCCCTCGCCAGGCCAACCCAAGCCGTCATCTGCGTGATTGGTGATGGATCGGCGATGTATTCCATCCAGGCCTTGTGGACCGCCGCACAGCACCGCCTCCCGATCACAGTGGTGGTTCTGAACAACGGTGGCTACGGCGCGATGCGCGCCTTCAGCCAACTCATGAAAAGGGCCGCACCACCGGGCATCGACCTGCCCGGCCTGGACTTCCCGGCACTCGCCGCCGGGCATGGCTGCGCGGGCGTGCGCGTCGCGCGCGCCGATGACCTCGCGCCGGCTCTTTCAGAAGCCTTCGCCAGCGCGAAGCCGCGGCTCGTCGAAGTGTTGGTCGATCGGGCCGTGCCTGGCCTCTACGGACTGGATTGAGGCGTTTGCGGCCACGGCCCCGCGCCGATGAGCCAGGAGGATATCGTCGTGAAACATCTGCCGAATGCGATGAACTGGATCAACGGGGCCTGGTGCGACAGCGCGAACCGCGTCCCCAGCATCAATCCTGCCACCGGCGGGCTCATCGGGTCCTTCGCGGACGCGACGCAAGCCGATGCGAAGCGCGCCGTTGCTGCCGCTCGAAACGCCTTCCTGCACAGCCCCTGGCGCGATGACCGGAGCTTGCGCGCCCGCGCCCTCAATGTGATCGCCGATCGCTTCGAAGCACGCGCCGAAGAACTGGCGCAGATGCTCGCAACAGAGAATGGCAAGATCCTGCCTGAGGCCCGGTTCGAAGTCTCCACGGTCGCGCCCAAGTTGCGCTACTGCTCAGCCTTKGCGCTCTCCCAGCATGGCCGGGCTCTGGAGGTTCGACCGGGCGCTTATTCCATGGCCTTGCGCGACCCGATCGGCGTCGCCGGACTCATCGTGCCGTGGAACAGCCCGGTCGTCCTGCTGATGCGCTCCCTCGGCCCGGCCCTCGCCGCCGGCACGACGGTCGTCGCCAAAATGCCTGGTCAGACCGCGCAGGTGAATGCTCTCGTCGCGCAGATCCTTTCGGAGATTGCGGAGTTGCCACCTGGCGTCGTGAACATCTTTTCCGAGAGCGGCATTTCCGGCTCGGGATTCCTGGTCGAGTCGCCCGACGTGCCGGTGATCAGTTTCACGGGCAGCACCCGCACGGGCCGGGCGATCG
>NZ_JBFTLD010000135.1:0-16903 GCF_056396265.1 Allobosea sp. 05T422_2
GATTGGTGATGACGCCGCCGACCATGATGACGCCCGTCACCAGGAGCGCGTTGTCGTCGCCCTTTGAGGTGCGGACGAATTCGGCAAGCCCGATCGTGCCGGCAGCGCCGCCCTTGTTGGTGAAGGACGCGCCATCGGTGAAGATCTTCGACTGCGCGAAAGCTGCCATCGTGTGGCGGCCGGCACCATCCCAGCCTCCACCCGGATTGGCCGGGATCATCACCTTGGCCGGCTCGGCGGTGGCCATGCCCGTGCTCAGGACCAGCGCCAGCGCGCCAGTCGTCATCAGACGCCTCAACATCTCGTTTCCTCCCGTGGGTTGCCGCCGCCTTGTCTGGCTGGTCGTGTCTTGCCGCGCGACGCGCGGAACTTGGTCGCCGGCCCCGCGCCGGCTCGCATGCTGGTCGTCAGGCGCTCCGCTCGTGCTGCGGCATGGCTTCCGGCGTGATGGTCGCCACGATCGAGGCATCCAGCGCCTCATAGTCATGGAGCCCGATGGTCGCGTAGAGTTCGGCGCGGGTCTGCATCTGCTCGACCATGCCATGAGTGCCGCCATCGCGAGCCAGCGCGGCGTAGAGCCGCTCCTGCGCCTTGTTGGCGACGCGCAGCGAGGAGACGGGCCAGATCACCATGCGGTAGCCCATCGCCTCGAACTCGGAGGCGGTGAAGAACGGCGTGCGTCCGAACTCGGTCATGTTGGCGAGCAGCGGCACGCCCGGCACACGGCGCGCGAACTCCCTGAACATCTCGGCGGTGGTCAGCGCCTCCGGGAAAATCGCGTCGGCACCGGCCTCGAGATAGAGCTTTGCGCGTGCGACCGCGCCCTCCATGCCCTCGCTCGCCGCGGCGTCGGTGCGGGCGATGACGTAAAGATGCCGGCGGGCCTTCACCGCAGCCGCGACCTTGGCCGCCATGTCATGGGCGGCGGCGAGCTTCTTGTCGTTGAGATGGCCGCATTTCTTCGGCAGTAACTGGTCTTCGATATGGACCGCGCCCGCGCCCGCGTCCTCGAAGGCGCGGACCATGTTCATGACGTTGAGGGCCTCGCCATAGCCGGTGTCGCCGTCGACCAGCACCGGCAAACCGCTGGCCCGCGCCACCTGCCGGATGAAGAAGGCAACCTCGTCGACGGTGATGATGCCGAGATCGGGCAGCCCCATCGACGCCGTCATTGCCGCGCCCGAGAGATAGAGCGCCTCGAAACCGGCGGCCTTCGCCTGCAGGGCCGCCATGCCGTTATGGCTGCCCGGCAACCGGAGGATGCCACCCTGCCCGACCAGCGCGCGAAAGCGCTCGCCGGCCGGCTGCGAAGGACAATCGGAGGCAACGAGATAGGGCATGGGGCCTCAGTTCGCGTAGAGGTCGACGTAGTCGTGAACCGGCATGGCTTCGAGCCGCGCCTGATCGAGCGAGACATCGAGAATCYGGCGCTGGCGTTTCTCGACAAAGCGGCGTGCGAGATTGGTGCGGAACTTGGCCTCGAGCAGCGGGATGCCGTCGGAGCGGCGGCGCTTGTGGCCGATCGGGTATTCCACCACCAGTTCGGGCAACACCGTGCCGTCCTTCAGCGTGATGGTCATCGCGTTGGCGATCGAGCGCTTTTCCGGATCATGATAATCGCGGGTGAAAGCAGGATCCTCGACGCATTCGATCTTGTCCCGGAGCGCGTCGATGCGCGGATCGGCGGCAATATCGTCTTCGTAATCGCCTGCGGTGAGACGCCCGAAGATCAGCGGCACGGCGACCATGTATTGTAGAGTGTGGTCGCGGTCGGCCGGGTTATGCAGCGGCCCGCGCTTGTCGATGATCCGGATGCAGGCCTCGTGCGTGCGGACGCGGATCGAAGCGATGTCGTCGCTGCTGCGCCCGATCTTTTGGAGATGAGCCTGCAGCGTCATCGCCGCTTCGACGGCCGTCTGCGCATGAAACTCGGCCGGATAGGAAATCTTGAACAGCACATGCTCCATGACATAGGAGCCGTAAGGCCGCTGGAACTTGAACTCCTGGCCGCGGAACGAGGCGTCGTAGAAGCCCCAGGTCTTCGCCGTCAGGACCGAGGGATAGCCCATCTCGCCGGTCCGGGCGATCAGGGCGAGCCTCACTGCCCGGCTCGTCGCATCACCGGCCGCCCAGCTCTTGCGCGAGCCGGCATTCGGTGCGTGGCGATAAGTTCGCAGGGCCTGCCCATCGACGAAGGCAAGTGACAGCGCATTGACGATCTCGTCGCGGTTCAGGCCGAGCAGCCCTGCGACCACTGCCGTCGAGGCGACCTTGACCAGGACGACATGGTCGATCCCCACCTTGTTGAACGCATTTTCCAGCGCGAGACAGCCCTGGATCTCATGGGCCTTGATCATCGCGGTCAGCACGTCGCGCATGGTCAGCGGCGGCCGTCCGGAGGCAACCGCGGTCCGTGACAGCCAGTCGGCCACAGCCAGGATGCCGCCGAGATTATCGGACGGATGGCCCCATTCCGCCGCGAGCCAGCAATCGTTGAAATCGAGCCAGCGGATCATCGTGCCGATATTGAACGCGGCCTGGACCGGATCGAGCTGATAGCGCGTGCCGGGCACGCGCGCGCCGTTCGGGACCACGGTCCCCGGCACGACCGGGCCGAGCAGCTTGGTGCAGGCAGGGTATTCCAAAGCCTCGAGCCCGCAGCCGAGCGTGTCGAGCAAGCAGTTGCGGGCGGTCTCGTATGCCAGCGAACTGTCGACACGATAGTTCAGGACGTAATCGGCGATATCGACGAGCACGCCATCCGGAGCAGGGCGTTCATTGTTGTTGAATTGAGCCATGGACGGGCATTTCCTCACGCCGATCCGGCTGGTCGTCTAGCGCCGCCGGAGAATTATTGTCGACATATGTTTCATGCGACCGACTTAAAGGCAAGCTTCATCCGCCAAATAATGAAATACTGTCGACAATAATCGAGAGCGCGCCCGTGGTGTCTCCGCTGGCGCTCTCCGTCTTGGCTGAGCGATTCCTGGTCCGCGCCCATCTCCACATCACCAGGCGAGTGCTCCAAGCCGACCTGAGGGAGCCGGCGTAAGATTCAGGAAAATCTGACGAATCAGAGCAGGATGCAGCCACAGCGATTGCGGCTGCATCGAAGCCCTCAGGGCCGTTTCGGAATCTCGAGTCCGCGCTGAACGGCAGGGCGTGCGAGCCCACGCTCCAGCCAGGCCGGCACATGCTTCAGGCTGGAATAGTCGACGAGTTCGCCCGCACCATAGAATCCAACGAGGTTGCGGACCCACCCGAGCAGGGAGATGTCGGCGATGGTGTAGGCATCGCCCATGATCCAGTCGCGACCGGCGAGACGCGTCTCGAGCACGCCGAGCAAACGCTTGCTCTCGGCCGCGTAGCGGTCACGCGGACGCTTGTCCTCGTATTCGCGCCCGGCGAACTTATGGAAGAATCCGAGTTGACCGAACATCGGCCCGACAGCAGCCATCTGGAAGAACACCCACTGGATGGTCTCGTAGCGCTCCGCCAGATCGGACGGCAGGAACTTGCCTGCCTTCTCCGCGAGATAGATCAGGATCGCCCCTGACTCGAACAGGCCGATCGGCTTGCCGCCCGGGCCATTGGGATCGATGATCGCAGGGATCTTGCCATTCGGATTGAGGGACAGGAATTCCGCAGTCCAGGTCTCGTTCTGCCCGATATTGATCGTATGCGGCTCATAGGGCAGCCCGGTCTCCTCCAGCATGATCGAGACCTTCACGCCATTCGGCGTCGGCAACGAATAGAGCTGGATGCGGTCGGGATGCTGGGCCGGCCAGCGCTGGGTTATCGGGAAGGCAGAAAGATCGGACATCCGGGGCTCCATAGGCTCGAATCAGGCGCCCGGTGAACGGATTCCCGCGGCACTGCGCGACCCTACCCAGATTCCCMTGGTGTCACTGCGACGATTTCGTGAGCTGTTACCAGGTCCGTCCCCGCATCCTGACCCGTTCGAGCGCAAAGCCCCGCTGCTCCATGGCCACCTGGTCCTGCGCCCAGACGGCAGAGGGCTCGAGTTCGAGCGCGATGGCCGGAAGATTGAGCTCTCCGGCGAGAGTATTGGCGAAACGCATCAGGGCATCGATCAGGACGGTCCCGGGCAGGCGCACCGAGGCCAATTCGGAGACATTGAGMGTCGCCTCCCGGGAAAGCGGCTGGGCGATCTCATAAGCGAAGATCCCGTGGATGCAGCGACGCCGGTCATACAGAGCAATCAGGCCGCGCTCCTGGCCTGTCTCCTTCTCGTAGCGGCGTAAGTAAGCCGCCCAGTCACTGATACTGAGGCCCGGGTTCGCCATCGCCATCAATGCATAGGCTGCCTGTGCCTGCTGCGATGTGACGCGTACCGCCTCGAAAATATCTTCCATTACGATTGCCGAACTGCTGAGCGGAGATATGTCAGCAGAGTTGAACACCCAATCGTCTGCATTGATGCAGATCAAGGAGCGCCCTCGCCGTCCCGGCTAGGGTTTGAATGACTGGGAACAAGGTGTGATGCTCCCTTGTTCACGGAGGTACGAACGCGTGGACTGCCAGCAGGCCGCTTGCGGCAACGATTCAAGACGGGACAGCGGATGCCTTGCCTGCAAGGTCCGCCTCGCGAGCGTGTGCGCGTCGCTATCCGTCGAGGAGCTCGAAGAGCTCAACGCTCTCTCCCATCACACCTCGTTCGATGCCAAGGAAACGGTCTTCGTTCAGGACCATCCCGCGCATTCGGTCTACAACATCGTCGAAGGCATGGTGCGGCTCTACAAGCTGCTGCCGGACGGACGCCGACAGATCATCGGCTTTGCGCTGCCGGGCGATTTCCTTGGATTGGCGATGCGCGATGCCTTCGGCTTTTCCGCCGATGCGGTCGACTCGGTCTCGGCCTGCGCCTTCTCGCGTTCGGCCTATGCCTCGCTGGTCAATGCCAAGCCGCATCTGCTGCGTCGCCTGCATGAGTTCGCCACCCATGAACTCACGCTGGCCCAGGAGCAGATGATGCTGCTCGGYCGCCGCAGCGCAGAAGAGCGGGTGATCTGCTTCCTGCTCACCATGCGCGACCGCTGGGCCAAGCTCGGCAAGCCGTCCGTGACCGTGCCGCTGCCGATGAGCCGCCAGGACATCGCTGATTTCCTCGGCCTGACGATCGAAACGGTGAGCCGCACCTTCACCAAGCTCGCCAAGGACAAGACGATCCTGATCGTGCCGGATGGCGTGCGCCTGCTCAACACCGACCATATGGAACTGGTCGCAGCGGCCTGATCGCAGTTCCCGCAGCTTGAAGGGCGCCGGTTGGACGGCGCCCTTGCTGATTCCGCAGCGCAACAAAGGAACCCTCCTCAGGTTGCGTTGATCTGCATCAAGGCCCGTCCCGCTCCGCTTCGCTAACGCTCTCGATTGGCAGCATTGATGCGCTGCAGCAAACGAGGGCTGGCCATGGCGGCGACAGGGTATCCGATCAGGCGCGCGACGACGGGAGAAATGGGAGGCCTCGTATTGGCGGCGGGCTGCGTGTTGCCGCTGCTCATCATCGCCGCCCTGACGCCCGATCCGGCCTATGCCTTCCATATCAGCCTTGCGGCGGTCGCCTCGCTCGTCGCGGTGTTCCTGATCGGCAATCGCTGCTTCAGTCCGGCGCCGAGCCCCGCGCCACAGGAGATCGACGGCAAGCCGAACTACAATATGGACCCGGTCAAGTTCGCGACCGTGGCCGCGATGGTCTGGGGCATCGCCGGGTTCACAGTCGGCCTGATCATCGCGCTTCAGCTCGCCTTCCCCGACCTGAATTTCGACCTGCCATGGACGAATTTCGGCCGGATGCGCCCGCTTCACACCTCGGCGGTGATCTTCGCCTTCGGCGGCAATGTGCTGATCGGCACGTCCTTCTATGTCGTGCAGCGCACCTCGCGTGCGCGTCTGGCCGGTGACATCGCGCCGTGGTTCGTCGTCCTCGGCTACAACTTCTTCATTGTGCTCGCCGGCACCGGCTATCTGCTCGGCATCACTCAGGGCAAGGAATACGCCGAGCMCGAATGGTATGCCGATCTCTGGCTGACCATCGTCTGGGTGGTCTATCTGCTGGTATTCCTCGCGACCTTGGCCAAACGCAAAGAGCCGCACATCTACGTGGCGAACTGGTTCTATCTTGGCTTCATCCTGACCATCGCCGTCCTGCATATCGGCAATAATCTGGCGCTGCCGGTCTCGATCCTCTCACCGAAATCCTATGTCGTCTGGTCCGGCGTCCAGGATGCGATGTTCCAGTGGTGGTACGGCCATAACGCGGTCGGCTTCTTCCTCACCGCCGGCTTCCTCGCGATCATGTACTATTTCGTGCCGAAGCGTGCCGGTCGCCCGGTCTACAGCTACCGTCTCTCGATCATCCATTTCTGGGCGCTGATCTTCCTCTACATCTGGGCCGGGCCGCACCACCTGCACTACACCGCCCTGCCCGACTGGGCGCAGACCCTCGGCATGACCTTCTCGATCATGCTCTGGATGCCCTCCTGGGGCGGCATGATCAACGGGCTGATGACGCTGTCAGGCGCCTGGGACAAGCTGCGCACCGACCCCGTGCTGCGCATGATGGTGGTCTCGCTCGCCTTCTACGGCATGTCGACCTTCGAAGGTCCGCTGATGTCGATCAAGGCAGTGAACTCGCTCTCGCACTACACCGACTGGACGATCGGGCATGTCCACTCCGGCGCGCTTGGCTGGGTCGCCTATATTTCCTTCGGCGCGATCTACTGCCTCGTGCCGTGGCTCTGGAACCGGCGTGAGCTGTATTCGCTGAAGCTCGTCAACTGGCACTTCTGGATCTCGACGCTAGGGATCGTCTTCTACATCTCGGCGATGTGGGTCTCCGGGATCATGCAGGGCCTGATGTGGCGCGCCTACACCTCGCTCGGCTTCCTCGAATACTCCTTCATCGAAACCGTGGCTGCGATGAAGCCCTACTACGTCATCAGGGCGCTCGGTGGCGGGCTCTTCCTGACCGGGGCGCTGATCATGGCCTTCAATCTCTGGATGACGGTCAGGCACGGCACGGTCGACGCCCCGAGCGATGACCATGCACTGCAGCCGCAGCTCGTCCCCGCGCAGTAAGGAACGCTCAGATGTCGAGCATTGAAAACCCGGCTCCGCGCAAGTCGCTCTGGCTCAAGCACAAGATCTTCGAGACCAACTCGATCATCCTGGTGATCGGCGTGCTGCTGGTCATCTCGGTCGGCGGTCTCGTCGAGATCGCGCCGCTCTTCTACCTCCGCAACACGATCGAGAAGGTCGAAGGCATGCGGCCCTATACGCCGCTGGAGCTCGCCGGCCGCGACATCTATGTCCGCGAGGGCTGCTACAACTGCCATAGCCAGATGATCCGGCCGCTGCGCGACGAGATCGAGCGCTATGGACCCTACTCGCTGGCAGCCGAGAGCATGTACGACAAGCCCTTCCAGTGGGGCTCGAAGCGGACCGGTCCGGATCTCGCCCGCGTCGGCGGCAAGTATTCCGACGAATGGCATCTCGGCCACCTCAACCAGCCGCGCGCGCTGGTGCCGCAGTCGATCATGCCGGGCTACCCCTTCCTGGCGAAAACCGAGCTTCGTTTCGGTGACATCGCCGATCACCTGCGCGCCAATCGCGGCGGCGGCGTGCCCTATACCGACGAGATGATCGCGCAAGCCGCGAGCGACCTCGAGGCCCAGGCCACGCCCGACCACCCCAAGGCGGCCGAACTCGAAGCGCGCTACCCCAAGGTCCAGATTCGCGATTTCGACGGCGATCCCAAGCGGGTCACCGAAGCCGATGCGCTGATTGCCTACCTGCAGGTCCTCGGCACGCTCGTCGACTTCAAGCTCTACGACACCAAGGCCAACATCCGTTGAGCGAGGGCACCATGGATTCGACCTACCATTGGCTCGCGGGCTTCGCCCAATCCGCCGGCCTACTCTACTTCGTCGGCACCTTTCTGGCCATTTGCCTCTACGCGCTCTGGCCGAGCAACCGCGCGCGCTTCGACGAGGCCGCCCGCACTCCCCTGCGGGAGGACTGAGCCATGAACAAGCATCACGACCCTGCCTCGGAATTCGATGCCGCCACCGGCCAGTCGACCACCGGTCACGAGTGGGACGGCATCCGCGAGCTCAACACCCCGCTGCCACGCTGGTGGCTCGGCATCTTCTACGCCACGATCATCTGGTCGGTCGGCTACTGGGTCATCTACCCGGCCTGGCCGCTGCTGACCGACGCGACCAGGGGCGTCATCGGCTACGCCTCGCGACAGGAGATCGAGGACGATCTCGCGGTCATGCGCAAGGATCGCGCCGCGCTGGCCAGCGGCCTCGCCGACGCCTCGCTCGAGCAGATCAAGGCCGACCCCGCCCTGTTTCGCGTCGCCATGGCACAGGGCAAGGCCGCCTTCGGCGACAATTGCGCCGCCTGCCACGGCGTCGGCGGCAGCGGCGCCAAGGGCTATCCCAACCTGAATGACGACGAGTGGCTCTGGGGCGGCTCGCTTGCCGCGATCCAGACCACGCTGCAGCACGGCATCCGCGTCGCCGGCAACAACGACACCCGCGTCAGCCAGATGCCGGCCTTCGGGCGCGACGGCATGCTGAAGAGGGACGAGATCAGCGCGGTCGCCAACCATGTGCGCGAACTGGCCGGACTGTCGACTGCCCCCAAGGCTGACCTCGCACTCGGCCGCAAGCTCTTCGCCGATAATTGCGCGGCCTGCCATGGGCCTGCCGGCAAGGGCAATCAAGAGCTCGGCGCGCCGAACCTGACCGACGCCATCTCGCTCTACGGCATGGATCTCGCGTCCCTGACCGAGACCATCACCAACAGCCGCAACGGCGTCATGCCCGCCTGGGGCCAGCGTCTCGACCCGACCACGATCAAGGCGCTGACCGTCTATGTCCACTCGCTCGGCGGAGGCCAATGACATGGCACTCGCGGAAAGCGAAGACGCTCCGCTCTTCGCGCCGTCGAAGAAAGTTTACCCACAGAGCGTGTCGGGCCCGTTCCGGCGCGCCAAGTGGCTCATCCTCGTCCTCTGCCTCGGCATCTACTATCTCCTGCCCTTCCTGCGTTGGGACCGCGGCCCCAACCTGCCGAACCAGGCAGTGCTCGCCGACATCGCCAATAACCGCTTCTATTTCTTCTTCATCGAGATCTGGCCGCAGGAGGTCTACTACTTCACCGGCCTGCTGATCCTGGCCGCCTTCATGCTGTTCCTGATGAATGCCGTCGCTGGCCGGGTCTGGTGCGGCTATCTCTGCCCGCAGACCGTCTGGACCGACCTCTTCCTCGCCGTCGAGCGCGCCTTCGAGGGCGACCGGCGCGAGCGGATGAAGCGCGACGAGGGGCCCTGGACCGCCGACAAACTCGCCCGGAAAACCGGCAAGCACCTGGTCTGGCTCGTGATCGCCTGGTGGACCGGCGGCGCCTGGGTGCTCTATTTCGCGGATGCGCCAACCCTGGTGCGGGAACTCGCGACCTTCACGGCTCCGCTCTCGGCCTATGTCTGGATCGGCATCCTGACCTTCACCACCTATGCGCTCGCCGGGATCATGCGCGAGCAGGTCTGCACCTTCATGTGTCCCTGGCCGCGCATCCAGGCAGCGCTGACCGACGACGACGCCCTCAACGTCACCTATCGCTACGATCGCGGCGATCCGCGCGTCTCGGTCAAGCAGGCCACGCGCCTGCGTGCCGCCAACGAGCCGGCTGGCGATTGCATCGACTGCTACCAGTGCGTCGCGGTCTGCCCGACGGGTATCGACATCCGCGATGGCTCGCAGATGGACTGCATCCAGTGCGGCCTGTGCATCGATGCCTGCGATACGGTCATGCTCAAGATCAACCGCCCGGCCGGGTTGATCGCCTATGACACCGACGACAACGTCAAGCGGCGTATCGCTGGCCAGAAGCCGGTCTATCGCCTGATCCGCGCCCGCACCCTGATCTACACCGCGCTGATCGGGCTCGTCGGCGGAGCCATGATCTACCAGCTCGCAACCCGCAGCACGGCGGGAATCTCCGTGCTGCACGAGCGCACCCCGCTCTTCGTGACGCTCAGCGACGGCTCGATCCGCAACGCCTACACCATCCGCCTGCTGAACAAACGCCCGGATTCCCGTCCCTTCGCGCTCACCGTCTCCGGCCTGCCCGGTATCCGGGTCGAGACCGTCGGAACCCAGGCGACGGCCGATCTTCGCCCGATCATCACGGTCGACCCCGATTCCTCGCGCGAGATCCGCGCGCTGGTGACAGTGCCGGCCGGCATTCCTCTCGACAAATCCCAGACGATCACCTTCACCGCATCCGACCTGTTCGCCGGAGAGGTCGTGACCGCCGGGGATCATTTCATCGCTCCCTAGAGAACGCATCATGACCTGTTGCGGAGGCTTCATCATGCCGATCGATTTTCCAGCCCCACCGGCGCCAACTCGGCGCCGGCCCTTCGAGCTCAGCGGGCGTGCCGTGCTCTTCGGCATGATCGGCTTCTTCATCGTGGTCGCGGGCGTCAATGGCGTGATGATGGTCTCGGCCATCCGGACGATGCCCGGCGCCGATGTGAAGAGCGCCTACGAGACCAGCCAGCGCTTCAACGGCGAGATCGCGCGCATGCAGGCCCAGGCCGCACGCGGCTGGCTGGCCCAGAGCGAGGTCGTGCGTGCCGGCGCCGACGCGGTCGTTTCGCTCTTGCTGAAGGACAAGGCGGGCGCAGCTGTCACAGGGCTCGCAGTCGAGGCGAAGCTCCAGCACCCGGCGACGCGGCAGCAGGACCGCGAGGTGACGCTGACCGAAACTGCCCCGGGCCACTATTCCGCGACGGTGCCGGGGCTGCATGCCGGCGCCTGGACCCTGGTGGTCGAGGCAAAGCGCGATCGGGACCCGGCCTTCTCCTCCCGCAGCCGCATGATGCTGAAGGAGTGAGGCTCATGGCCGCGCAGCAGGATCTCTCCGTCTTCATCCGCCATCGCGAAAGCGGCGTCGCGGGCATGGAACTCGCGGTGGAGAACATCCGCTGCGCCGGCTGCATGCACGCGATCGAGAACGGCCTTGCCCATGAGACCGGTATCCTCAGCGCCCGGGTCAATCTCGCGCTGAAGCGCGTCACGGTGGAATGGACGGAAGGCGTACTGCGCCCAGAGGCCGTGATCGAGCGCCTCTCCCGGCTCGGCTTCAAGGCCTACCCTTTCCTGCCCGCCTCCGGCCGTGAGGACGACACAAGCGAGGAAAGGCGGCTGCTGCGCTATCTCGGCGTCGCCGGCTTCGCCTCGATGAACATCATGCTGCTCTCCGTCTCGGTCTGGTCGGGCAATAGCAGCGACATCAATCCGGTCACGCGCGACTTCTTTCACTGGCTCTCGGCGCTGATTGCCCTGCCAACCGCCGCCTATGCCGGCCGCCCCTTCTTCGAGAGTGCGCTCCGGGCTCTGCGCGCCCGCGCCGTCAACATGGACGTGCCGATCACGCTCGGCATCGTGCTCGCGCTCGGCATGTCGGTGGTGGTGACCTGGAATCACGCCGAGCATGCCTATTTCGACGGCGCGGTGATGCTGATCTTCTTCCTGCTGATCGGGCGCTATCTCGACCAGCTGATGCGCCGCCGCACGCGCGACCTCGCTGGCAATCTTGCCGCGTTGAAGGCCGAAACCGCGACCCGGCTGATGCCGAATGGCGAGGCGATGGTGACGCCGATCGCGGCCATCGTGCCCGGCGACCGCGTCCTGATCCAGCCGGGCGAGCGCGTCAGTGTCGATGGCATCATCGAGACCGGCTCCTCCGAAATCGACCAGAGCCTCGTCACCGGTGAAACCCTGCCGCATGCCGTCATGGCCGGCGCGCAGGTCTATGCCGGCACCGTGAACCTCTCCGGGGCCCTGACCGTCAAGGTCGAAGCCGCAGCCAGCGGCACCCTGCTCGACGAGATCGATGCCCTGATGGCGCGCGCGGTCGAAAGCCGCTCCCGCTATGTCAAGCTTTCCGATCGGGCGGCAAGGGTCTACGCCCCTCTCGTCCACGCCACGGCGCTCGCGACCCTGCTGGGCTGGATGGCCTTCGGCCTGCCCTGGCCCGAAGCACTGATCATCGCCATCACCGTCCTGATCATCACCTGCCCCTGCGCGCTGGGGCTGGCGATTCCGGCCGTGCAGGTCGTTGCTGCGTCTGCCCTGTTCAAGCGCAAGGTCATGCTGAAACAGGGCGATGCGCTGGAGCGCCTGGCCGAAGCCGATGTCGCTGTCTTCGACAAGACCGGCACCCTCACCCTGCCGGACCCCGATCTGGTCAATGGCGCTGAGATCGATACCGCAACCTTGCAGGCGGCGGGCAGGCTGGCAGCCGCGAGCCGCCACCCTCTCGCCCGCGCCATCGCCCGTGCCGCCGGCCATCCTGCTCCTGCGAGCGATGTCAGCGAAAATCACGGCGCAGGCCTGAGCGCGATTGTGGATGGGATCGAGACCCGTCTCGGCAGCGTCGCTTATTGCGAGGCCGGGGCGGAAGCCGCCATCGTCGCCGCGCGCCATCCCTCAGCCTCCCTGATCGCCTGGCGCCATGGCACTGAATGCGCCATCTTCGCGGTCGATCAGAAGATCCGGCCGGAGACGCGCGACTGTATCGCCGCGCTACGCGGTCTCGGCCTCGAGATCCGCATTCTCTCCGGCGACCGAAGCGAAGCTGTCGCGCCGGTCGCCTCGGCCCTCGGTATCACGGAGGCCGAAGCCGGCCTGCGTCCCGACGAGAAGCTCAAGGCGCTCGACCGGCTCAGCGCCAAGGGGCGCAAGGTGCTGATGATCGGCGACGGGCTCAACGACGCTCCGGCCCTTGCCAAGGCCCATGTTTCGATCTCGCCGATCAGCGCGACCGACCTGGCGCAGGCCTCGGCCGACATTGTCTTCATCGGCGACAGCTTGATGCCGGTCGCCGACAGCCTGCGCATCGCCCGCAGGGCGCGCAACCTCATGCTGGAAAACCTCTGGTTTGCGGTGCTGTACAATGCCGTCGCGGTGCCGATTGCCGTCGCGGGCTTCGCGACGCCGCTCGTCGCAGCCGTCGCGATGTCGGGATCGTCACTGGTGGTCACGCTCAACGCGCTGCGCGCGGGACGCGGCCTGTCGCGGCAGAATACGGGAGTGGCGTCATGAATATCCTGGTGATCCTGTTCCCCCTGGCGCTCGGTCTCGGACTGCTGGGGTTGGCGGCCTTCTTCTGGTGCATGCGCACCGGCCAGTTCAGCGATCTCGAGGGACCGAGCTGGCGCATTTTGAGGGATGACGACCTGCGTTCGCCTGGGGACACCCGCACCAACGATCATTGACGCAGCGGCCGTTCCGGCCTTACCTCGCCAGCGACGGTTCCCTTAGGGGATCAAAAGGGAATGCGGTGCGGATGGTTCGCCATTCAATGCCGTGGCTGCCCCCGCAACTGTAAGCGGCGAGCCTTTCGCCACACGCCACTGGGGCCCTCGGACCTGGGAAGGCGGCGACAAGGCACCGACCCGCGAGCCAGGAGACCTGCCGTCAGCCGTGGTCACACGCGAACACGTTCGGACGGGGTGTTTCGATCGCTTGTTGAACTGCACGCTGGCTAAGGGCAGCGGACGGGGCCTCGCGTTCGCGGTGACGTGCCACAGACGTCAACGCCCGAGGTTCCATCGTGATCCGTCCTCCCAAGGTTGCCCGGCGCAGCCGGCTGCTCATCACCCTGCCGCTCCTTGTCTCCGCCGGCTCCCTCCCCCCCAGCCAGGCCTCCGCCCAGTCAGCCACCGAATCGATTGCCCTCGACGAAATCGTCGTCAGCGCGACGACGCGACCCACGCCAGCGCGCGAGATCGCCAATTCCGTGACCGTCATCACCGCGGGCGATATCGAGCGCGAGCAGCGCCGGACCCTGCCGCAGGCGCTCGCCGCCGTTCCCGGCCTCAATATCGTGCAGACCGGCGGGCCGGGCGGGCTGACCTCGGTCWTCATCCGCGGCACCAACTCCAACCACGTCAAGGTATTGATCGACGGCATCGAGGCCAACGACCCGTCGACCCCGAACCGCTCCTTCGATTTCGGCTCGATGCTGACCGACGACATCGAGCGCATCGAAGTGCTGCGCGGACCGCAAAGCGGCCTCTACGGCGCCAACGCGCTGGGCGGCGTCATCTCGATCACCACCAAGCGTGGCGAGGGTCCGCCGAAGCTCACGGCCCGAGCCGAGGCCGGCTCATACGGCACCTTCAACCAGTCGGTCGGCCTCAGCGGCGGCGATGACCGCTTCAACTACGCCCTCAGCATCGCCCATTTCAAATCGGATTCGACCCCGGTGACGCCTCCCGGGCTCGTGCCGTCGGGGCGCCGCGTCAACCCGAATTCCTACGACAATTGGACCTATTCGGCCCGGTTCGGCGTCGCGCTGTCCGATACGCTGTCGCTGAACTGGGTCGGCCGCTACACTGACGGCTACCTGCTCTTCACCGGCGATTCCGGCTTTCCGAGCACGCCCAGCAGCTTCCGCAGCAGCCAGGACTACAAGCAGGCCTTCACCCGCGGAGAGGTCGTCTGGGATCCGCTTGGTGGGCGCTTCGTCAATCGCTTCGGCCTGTCCTACAGCAATCAGGACCGCACCGGCCGCACGCCGAATGCGATTGGTATCCTCGGCCTGCCGACGGAGAATCTCGGCGAGCGCACCAAGGTCGACTGGCGCGGCGACCTTGAGTTGATGAAGGGGCAGACCCTGGTGATGGGTCTGCAATACGAGCGCGAACGGCTGGAAACCCGCGCGCTCACGGCATCCAACGGCAATACGGGCGCCTTTGCCGAACTCCAGTCGAATTTCGGCGACCGGCTCTTCATGGTCTCGAACATCCGCTACGACGATGACGAGACCTTTGGCGGCCACACGACCTACCGCTTCGCGCCAGCCTATATCGTGCCGGAAATCGAAACCAAGCTGAAGGGGAGCTATGGCACGGGGTTCAAGGCCCCGACCCTGAGCGAGCGTTTCAGCGATTCTCGCCCGGCCTTCAACTTCTTCGGCAATCCCAACCTGAAGCCGGAAGAAAGCCGCGGCTGGGATCTTGGCTTCGAGCAGCCTCTCCTCGATGACAAGGTCCGGTTCGGCGCCACCTATTTCCACAACGACATCGAGAACCTGATCGTCACCAACGTGGCGCGGAACTCCTATGCCAATATCGGCAAGGCCACGACCAAGGGGGTGGAGGCCTTTACCGCGCTCGAAATCTCGCCGCAGTTCAAGGTGCGGGCCGACTACACCTTCACCATCGCCAAGGACGACATCGCCCGGCAGGAACTGCTGCGCCGTCCCCGTCACAAGGCCAGCGTGACGGCGAGCTGGACCCCGGTTGACAAGCTCACCCTTTCGGCGACGCTGATCTATGTGGGTGAGCGCGTCGACGGAAACCGTGACTTCTCGATCTCGCGCATGCGGGCGCCGGGTGCGGCCATCGTCAATCTCGCCGCCGAGTACAAGGCGACGGACAGGCTCAGTGTCTTCGGCCGCATCGATAACCTGCTGGACAAGCGCTACGAGAACCCCGTCGGCTTCCTGGTGCCGGGTCTGAGCGCCTATGGCGGCCTGAAGGTAACGCTGTGAAGCCTTGGGCGGCCCGCGCGATGACTCGCGGCGCCGTTCTGGCGCTTRGCCTCTTGCTCGGTTTCGGCGGCCTGACGGCCGCCGAAACGCCGGCCAAGCCATCCCGCATCGTCTCGCTCAACATGTGCACGGACGAACTGGTGCTGCGGCTCGCCCAGCGCGAGCGCATCGCCTCGGTCACCTGGCTCTCGCAGGACCCGCGCAACGCCAACATGGCCGAGATTGCCAAGACCATCCCGGCCAATCACGGTCTGGTGGAGGAGGTGCTGAGCTACAAGCCCGATCTGATCATCGCTGGCGCCTACACGACGCGCAGCACGGTCGCGCTGCTGAAGAAGGCCGGTGTTCCCGTCCGCGAATTCGGGGTGCCGCGCAATCTCGCTGAAATGCGTGCCCAGATCGCCGAGATGGCGGCCCTGCTCGGCGAGCCAGAACGCGGCGCGGCCCTGATCGCAGCGATCGACCGGCGCCTCGACACGCTCGCCGCCAACCAAAGCACGGGCCATCCCAGGGCGCTGGTCCTGCGGCCGAACGGGTTCACGGTCGGGCGCGGCTCGCTGGTGGACGAGATCCTGACCCGCGCCGGCCTGACCAATCTCGCCGCCGAACTCGGCATCGACAATTACGGCCAGATCGCGCTGGAGACCGTCGCGCTCGGACAGGCCGACATGCTGATCCTCAACACCACGCCGGGCGGGCCGCCCTCGCTCGCCCATGAGATCCTTCATCATCCGCTCCTGACGAAGCTCGGCGAGCGGGTCAGGCTCGTCGCCCTCCCCTCGAAACTCTGGACCTGCGCCGGACCGGCCGTGCTCGATGCGATCGAGCTGCTTGCCGCCTCCCGTACGCAAGGATCGCGCTCATGACATTGGGGGTTCAGGAAACGGTACGAGCGACGACGCCGAAGCTGGGGCGGCTCATTGTCATGCTGGCCCTGTTGATGCTGGCCATGATGCTCGTTTCCATGGCGGTGGGTTATGCCCCACTCGACATCAAGGCGGCCCTCGCCGACGCCCTCGCCGGACGGAAGACCCTGCCGGCGCTCGTCCTTGTCGAGCTGCGCTTGCCGCGCGCGCTGCTGGGCGCGCTCGTCGGTTTCAGTCTCGGGCTTGCCGGCGCCGCCATGCAGGGCCTGCTGCGCAATCCGCTTGCCGAACCCGGAATCCTCGGAATTTCAAGCGCCGCCGCCTTCGGCGCGGTCGTGGTCTTCTACAGCGGCTTGTCGGCGACGATGGCGCTCGCCCTCCCCTTGGGCGGCATGGCCGGCGCCGCAATGGCGACGCTTCTGCTCTATGCCTTCCTGGGG
>NZ_JBFTLD010000136.1:0-16866 GCF_056396265.1 Allobosea sp. 05T422_2
CCCTCGATCAGGCGAGAGAAGATATCGCGGCCATATTCGTCGGCACCCAGCCAATGCACGGCGGAGAGACCCTGATCGGCCGCGGCGAAGTCCTGCAGCAGCGGGTCATGCGTCTGGAGCCAGGGGGCRAACACGACGACGACCAGGAGCAGGAGCAGGATGGCGGCGGCGATGGCCAGGAAGACGCGATCGAGCATGTCAGGCTCCCTTCACGCGGGGGTCGATGACCACGTAGAGCAGGTCGGTTGCAAGGTTCACCAGCACGACGAGGACCGAGAGAAGCACGAGGCCTCCCTGGATCAGGCTATAGTCGCGGGCGGTCACCGCGCCGACGAGCAGTTGCCCGACGCCCGGCCGGTTGAAGACGAGTTCGATCGCAATGGTGCCGCCGAGCGTGGCGACGATCATGAGTGAGAGCTGCGTCGTGATCGGGATCAGCGCGTTGCGCACGATGTGCTTCCAGACCACGACCCGCTCCGGCGTGCCGAGCGCGCGAGCCGTGCGGACATAGTCGCGGCCCGAGACGTCGAGGACGGCCGTGCGGGTGAGGCGCATCAGGCCGCAGCCCTTCAGCAGTCCGAGCGTCATCGCGGGAAGGACGAGGTAGCGCAGGTCGAAGGGCGTGTCGCCACCGCCGAGCAGCGGAAACCAGCCGAGCTTCAGCCCGAACACGATGAGCAGGATGAGGCCGAGATAGAAATCCGGAAGGGCCGAGCCGAACAGCGAGACGAGCCGGCTCGAATGATCGACGCCGCCACTCGGGCGCATCGCCGAGGCGACGCCCACGGGCACGCCGATCAGGATGCCGACCACGGTCGAGGCGAGCGTCAGCATGATCGTATAGGGCAGGTGCCGCAGCATCGTCGCGGTGACGTCGACCCCGTTGACGAGCGAGCGGCCGAGATCGAGATGCAGGAGCCCCCAGAGGAAGCGGCCATATTGGACGAGGAGCGGCTGGTCGAGCCCGAGTGTCCTGCGGACATTCTCGATCGTCTGGGCATTGGCGCGGTCGCCGAGCATGGCGATGACGGGATCGCCCGGCAGGAGCCGCATGGCGAAGAAGACGAAGGAGAAGACYAGGAAGGCGGTCAGAATTGCATCGGCCAGTCGCTTGAGAACGAACCGCCCCATCGTCTCGCAAACCTTTCAGGGCATGGCCGGCGGCATGAAGCCACCGGCGCCTGGCGCTCGATCATCTGACCGAATGTCGTATCCGCCCAGTGATCCAACCTCTTGTGTTTGCATCGGCTGTCCCGAAAACCGCTCTCCAGGTTTCAGGCCGATGCCCTAGCGGGCTACGCGCCGCGCCGTGGCGTATTCGTATTGGCCAAAGCCGCTGAGCGGCTTGTAGCCGAGGTCGACATGGCCCTGGATCGCGCTGACCAGGGGTTGGGTCTGCAGCGGCAGCACCGGCATGTCGCGCAGGATCTGGAGTTGGGCCTCCTTGAGCAGCGCCAGCTGCCGGTCGACATCGGTCGACCCGACGGCCTCGTCGACGAGCTTGTCAACGCTGCCGCCGATCTCGCCGTAATGCGAGAAATTGCGCAACGATGCCGGCTTGCCGACCGCCGCGGCCGAATGCAGGAACTCGTTGATCACGGCGGGCGCCGTCGGCGCGATCGCCGTCGACAGCATGTCGATCGTGCCTTCGTCCTTTCGGATGGCGGCGTGATAGCTCGCATGGTCCATGATCTTGAGCTTCACGTCGATGCCGACCTTGCGCAGCATGTCCTGCACCATCAGCATGTTCTGCTTGTAGTCGGAGCGCTCGCTCGACAAGGCCTCGATGCTGAAGCCGTTGGGGTGGCCGGCCTCCGCCAGCAGGGCCTTGGCCTTGATCGGATCGTAATCGTAGCGAAGCTCGGCGGGGATATCGGCTGTCTTCAGGGCGCCGTAGAACTCTTCCGGGACGATCGTGGGCAGCGGGCCGTGGACCACGCCGAACACAGATTTCCAGACCTTGCGATCGACTGCATAGGCGATGGCCTGGCGCACGCGCACGTCGTCGAGCGGCTTGATCTTCATGTTGAAGTGGAGGAATTGCAGGCTCCCGGGCTGCATGATGCTGATCTGGGCATCGCTCCGGGCCTTCTGGATCTGATCAACCCAACGCGGTTCGCGCGGGCCGCTGGTCTGGTCGATCTCCTTGCCGATGAAAGCGATTGTCGCGGCATTGTCGGCCGGGATGTAGCGGAAGCGCAGGGTCGCGGTCGGCGGTGCGCCGCGGAAATAATCCTTGTTCGACTTGAGGACGATCGATTCCTGCGGCCGGTACTCGGCGAATTCGAACGGCCCGCTGCCGATCGGCGCGCGGCCGAATTCGGCTCCAAGCTTTTCGACGGCTTTGCGCGGCACGATGTAGCGGCCGAAACCGGGCGTCAGGGCCGAGGCGTGAAAGAACGCGTTCGGTGCCTTGAGGACGAAACGGACCGTCAGCGGATCGACGACCTCGATTGTGTCAATGTCCTTGAAGCTGGCGCCGTGCACGCCGCCGAGCTTGGGGTCGAGTTGGCGTTCATAGGAGAACTTCACGTCATCGGCAGAGACCTCGCCATAGCCCTGGTGCCATTTCACGCCGGGCTTGAGATAGAAGGTCCAGACCTTCTTGTCGGGCGACACCTCCCATCGTTCCGCGAGCTCCGGCTGAAGCGCCGCCAGCTCGATGTCCATGGTGCCGCGCTTGGTATTGACCAGCGAGTTGAAGACCTGGAGCACGATCGTCTCGTCGTCGCCCGTCTTKGTCAGGGCTGGATCGATCGAACCGAGGTCGCGGGCCTGGAGCCGCAGCGTCAGCGTGTCGGTCGCGCCCTGCGCGAAGGCTGCGCCGTTGTGCGACACGGCACTGAGGCCGGCCATGCTCAGGGCGCTCGCGACGACTGAGCGTCGTGTGATGCGTGTCATGATTTCCTCCTGTGGGAATGGCGGGCTCTTTCGGCCGCGCTCATTCGAAGACGCTGTGGCTGACCTTGTGCTTCTCGATGAAATCCCAGTCATAGTTGACGCCGAGGCCTGGACCGTCGGGCACGACGAAGCAGCCGTCTGAGGCGACCGCGTCGAGCTTGTCGGAATATCCGTCGGTATAGAACGTGCCGACAGCCTGGCCGCGCGACGGCCCGACCATGGCCAATTCATAGAAGTTCGTGTTTCGGATGGCGGCCATGGCGTGGCGATGTGCCGGACCATTGCCGTGGAGCTCGACATCGAGGCCMAGCGCCTCGGCGAAATGGGCGATCTTCATCGTGCCGGTGATGCCGATATCGAGATCGGGATCGGCCCGCACGAAGTCGGTGCCGTCGGCGAGAGTGAGTGTCGCCATGGCTTCCAGCCCACGCACGTGCTCGCCAAGCAGGATCGGCGTCTTGATCAGTTMGCGCAGGCGACGATGGGCGTGGGCAGCAAGCCCGCCGTCACTATAGKGATCCTCGTACCAGAAGAAGCCGGCMTCATCGCAGGCACGGCCACAGGCGAGGGCGTCGGCGAAGGTCTTCAGGTGACAGGCTGAATCGTGCATCAGCTTCATGCGCCCGCCGACACGCCGACCGAGAAGCCGGATCGCGGCGGCATCACGCCGCCAACCGCCATCGGTCCAGCCGTGCATCTTGAAGGCGCGATACCCCAGGCCGTGGCATTCCTCGGCGAATTCGGCGAAGGCCTCGGGCGTGGCCAGACCACCGCCATCGCCACCAAACCAGGTCGATGCGTAAGCCGGCAGGCGCTTGCCGCGATGGCCGCCGAGCAGATCGCTGACCGAATGGCCGGTGCGCTTGCCGGCGAGGTCCCAGAGGGCGTTGTCGATCTGGCAGCCGCCGATCCGGTCTTCCTTGCGCAACCAGCGGCGAATGTCTTCGTAGATCGTCTCACGGGCATAGCAGTCCCGCCCGATGATCCATTTGGCGATGAAATGGGTCTGCGGGGCGGTGTCCGTACGCCCGCCGACATATTCGCCGCGCGCGCCGTCCTGGGTTTCGATGCGGACCGCGATGCGTTTGCGTGTCGTTCGCACGCCTGGCATGTCGATGCCGCTCGGGCTGACATCGAAGGCGACGTTCTCCATGTCCTGCGCGAACAGAATGACGTCGATCCGGCGGATCCGCGTGGCCGCCGAGCCGAGGACGTCGCGGGCGGCGCTTGCCGTGTCTTCTACGCTCAGCATGGCGCCCTCACTCGATCACGACATGCGATTTGGCATTGCGGGTGATGTAGTCCCAGTCGTAGCTCACCCCCAGACCGGGCCCTCCGGGCACCGGAAAGCATCCATCAGCACCGACGCTGTCGAGATCGTCGGAATAGCCGCAGGTGTAGACCGGCGCATTGAAATTGCCTCGGGACGGCCCGACCATCGACAGTTCGTAGAAATTGGTGTTGCGGATCGCCGCCATGCAGTGCCGGTGGGCGGGTCCTGGCGCATGCAACTCGACATCGAGGCCGAGCGCCTCGGCAAAATGCGCGATCTTCATCGTTCCGGTGATACCGATGTCGAAATCGGGGTCGGCGCGCACGAAATCGGTGCCGTCGGCGATTGTCAGCGTCGCCATGGATTCCAACCCCCGCACATGCTCTCCGAGCAGGAGAGGCGTCTTCAGCATCTCGCGCAGCCGCCGGTGGGCGTGGGCGGCAAGACCACCGTCGCTATAGGGATCCTCGTACCAGAAGAAATTGGCGTCATCGCAGGCCCGGCCGACTTCGAGCGCGTCGGCAAAGCTGCGCAGATGGCAGGCAGCGTCATGCATCAGCGCCATCCTGTCGCCGATGCGCTGGCCAAGCAGACGCACGGCCGCGGCATCGCGCGTCGGGCTGCCGTCGGTCCAGCCATGCATTTTGAATCCGCGGTAGCCGAGCTCGTAACATTCCTCGGCGAAGTCGGCGAAGGCTTCGGGGGTCGTGAGGCCGCCACCCTCGCCGCCGAACCAGGTCGAGGCGTAGGCGGGGAGGCGGGTCTTGCCGCCGCCGAGCATTTGGCTKACCGACAGGCCCAGTCGATGGCCGGCCAGATCCCACATCGCGATGTCGATCACGCCAGCGCCCATGCGGTCTTCCTTGCGGAGCTGGCGGCGGACACGCTCATAGGCCCGTTCGCGGGCGAAGACGTCGAGGCCGAGCACAGCGCGGGCGCAGGCCGCGGCCTGGGCCAGCGAGTTCGCCTGGCCGCCGACATAGGCGCCCCGCGCGCCGTCCCGCGTTTCCATTCGCACTGCGAGGCGAGTGCGCGCGGACTTCGCGCCGGTCACGTCGATGCCGCCGGGTCCGACTCCGACCATCGGATAACTGAATATCCAAATTTCGACACGGACGATTTCGCTCGCGCGAGGACCTGGTTCGGCTCCGTCTTGCGTCTTGTCCAGTAGCCGCACGTCCATGGTGCTCGCTTCCAATCCCTTKGCACGGCCGGTTGTGACCCAGGGTCCGGGTCGCGAGGCCCAGGCTGGCTGGACATCTTCGGCTTCGTCGGATTATATAATATCTATAACTTCGCAGAAGGCGGCGAATGTCAAGACGTCCGAATGAGGCTGATTGCGTCGCACGGGTTGCATCAACCCGCATTGCGTTTCACGAACGGGCGGCGATCGGGCGGGCGGTGGAATCGACGATGAGAGCGCCGAGATGACGGACGCACCGGCCMCCGCCAGCCGAATCGTGCCCTTCATGCAGGCGACGACGTATCAGCGGCTGCGCGAGGCCATCCGCGCCGACATCGTTGCCGGGACCTTTGCGCCGTCTGAACATTTGAAAATGGCGGCGCTGGTGCAGCGCTACGGGACGAGCCCCGCGCCGATCCGCGAGGCGCTTGGGCAGCTCGAAGGCGAGGGCTGGATCGAGATTCTACCGAACCGGGGCGCGCGGGTTCGTTCGATCGAACGGGCCTTCATCCGCGAATTATTCGAGATCCGCCTTGCTCTTGAACCGCCTCTGGCCGGCTACAGCGCGGCGGTTGCAACCGTTAGCGACATCAACGCACTCTGGGCTATCCATAAGGATTATGCCGCCGCGATCGGCCAGGGCAATTCGGCGGCGATCTCCTCGACCAATGGCGCTTTCCACACCAGCATCCTGTCGATCCGCCCGAACCGATCCGCGCTGGTTCTGCTCGATCAGCACAATGCATTCGTTGGAGCGACGCGACGCCGCTTCGGCTTCCCCGACCACCGCCTTGCCGCAATGGTGCCCGAGCACGAKGCGATCATCGAGGCCTGCGCGCGCAACGATGCGACTGCCGTGCGTCGGCTGATGCGTGCGCATATTCAACGCTCGATCGACGAGTTGATCCCGCGGCTGCCGGGCAACGACCCGGATCATCTCGAGAGTTGAACAGTTCTGACAGGTGCGAGCGGTGGCTTTTACTATCAACCGAGCGTGCTGAGTGGGGTTCCGGTGGATGCAGCCATTTGAAATGACGAACCTTCGGTCGCACTGCGCCGATCTCTACGTTCTCAGCCAAGTAGAAGGCGATCCGCCTGGCCAACGACACCGAGAACGGGCCGATTTTAATGTCTGCACACGCGACCTCTCCGACGGGTTGCGGGGCGCGGGCAAACTGGAAAGCGTCATGGGCGGCACCGATCGACGGCTTAGGGTGGATCTATCGGCTCCGTTCGACGCTACCAAGCAGAGTGGGTTCGCGCGACGCCATCCTCGTATTCAGTGAGACTAAATAGGTCGCAGTGAGCTGATGAGCGCCCTGCGATAATCAGGTGGGTCTAACGTACCAAGGGGGGGCATAATGAAGATTGCCAAGGTAGAGACGTTCCAGGTTGATTGGGGTGCGTCTGCAAAGGGGGCGCGAAGCGCGTTCGTCCGGATCGAGACTGAGGATGGTCAATACGGCCTGGGTGAAGCCTCGCCCATGCAAGGCGGCCTGGCTTCGCTAGTCATCATCGCCAACGACATGGCGCCGGCCCTGATCGGGAAGGATGCTCTCGATCATGCCATCCTGCTGGACACTTTGTTCCACAAGTGCATCAAACTTGGGCCGGAAGGGGCCACAACGGCCGCGCTCGCAGCGCTCGACATCGCGCTCTGGGATCTCAAAGGAAAGCTGCTCGGCCAGCCTGTCTACAAGCTACTCGGCGGGGCCTGGCGCACGGCTCTACCCTGCTATGCCTCCGTTGGGGGCAATGCCTGGCGCACGGTTGATCAGGTTGTCGAAGTCGTCATGCGGCGGGTGGAGAAGGAGCGGCCCGCGGCGGTGAAGATCCGCTGGGACGGCGACCGGACCAGGCAGGACGTCGATATTCCCGGCGACATTGCCAAGGCCAAGGCTGTCCGCAAGGCGCTGGGCGATCAGTTCGTGCTCGGGTTCGACGCTAATAACGGCTATTCGGTCGGCGGCGCGATGCGGGTCGGCCGGGCGCTCGAAGACCTTGGCTACACGTGGTTCGAAGAGCCCGTGCAGCACTACCATGTCGCTGCCATGGGCGAGGTCGCCCAGCGCCTCGACATCACCGTTTCCGCCGGCGAGCAGACCTATACGCTTCAGGGGCTCAAGGACCTGATCAATGCCGGCGTGCGCATGGTGCAGCCTGACATCGTCAAGATGGGAGGCATCACCGGGCTGATGCAATGCGCCGCCGTCGCCTATGCTCACGGCGTCGAGCTCGTCCCGCACCAGACCCAGCCTTCCGTCGGCCACCTCGCCAATATTCATGTGCTGTCGACCATCATGCATCTCAGCAAACCGGTCGAATTGGCGGATAACTGGGAGCGGGCCGGATCGCTCTTCAAGAAGAACCCGTCCGAGCCCATCGATGGCCGCTTCGAATTGCCGACGGCCCCGGGGCTCGGAATGGAATTCGACGAGGCCGAGATGAAAAAGCGGAGCATTCCCATCAGCGCCTGACGTCAGAACAAGGCAAAAAGGGAGGAAAAAATAATGAAACTAACCAGAAGAACGTTTCTCGGTCACGCCTCGACGATTGCAGCGGCTGCGGCGCTGGGGGCTCCCATCGCTCATGCAAAGGACGAGGCGATCTCGATCGCCCTGGCGGCGCGTTCGCCCACGAGCATCAATCCGCAGCAGCCCGGGATGACCGGGGGCGACAACTGGGCGATTCACCAGGTGTTCGATACCCTCGTGAAATCAGATGAAGGGACGTTTGCAATCCGGCCCGAGGACTTCCGCCCCAGTCTCGCCGAGAGCTGGGAAAGCTCGGAGGATGCCAAGACGTGGACATACAAGCTGCGCCGAGGGGTGAAGTTCCACAAGGGCTACGGTGAAATGACGGCTGACGATGTCGTCTTCACCTTCGCCCGGCATCTTGATCCGAAGATCGTGACCAACCAGAAGCCGCTCTACTCCAATGTCGAGGCGGTCAAGGCGCTCGATCCCCACACCGTCCAGTTTACCCTCAAACGGCCCGATCCGCTGTTCAACGGCAGCGTCGTGACCACCCTCGCGGCCTCGATCCTCTGCCGGAAGGCCTTCGAGGAGAAGGGCAAGGACTTCGCCATGAGTCCGGTCGGGACGGGCCCATACCAGGTGGAAAGCGTCAGCCCCAGCGACGGGATCCAACTGGCTGCCTTCCCAGATCACTTCGCTGGACCGGCGGTTACCAAGACGATCCATGTCCGCTTCATTGCCGACACGACGGCGCGAACCCTCGCCTTCGCCTCAGGCCAGGTCGACATGATCGAAGGCGTCCGCTCTCCCGGCTGGCTCCCATCGATGCGCCAGCGCTCGGCCAGCACGATCTTCGACGCCACGGCGCCCGGCAGCTTCAACCTGCTCCACCTGAACCTGACGCGGCCGCCGCTGAACGATATCCGCGTGCGGCAGGCGATCCGCTACGCCATCAACAGCGACCAGATCGCAACGGCATTTGCCGGTCTTGCGGTCCCGATGGTCGGGGTCATCGCTCCGCAATTCGCCGGAGCGGTCAAGAAAGCGGATTTGCCGCCCGAGCTGCAATACAACYACGATCCCAAGAAAGCCAAGGCGCTGCTGGCAGAGGCGGGGCACCCGAACGGCGTGACCATTCCCTGCTTCACCAGCCAGCGTGAGGATTATGCGGCGATCATGCTGATGCTCCAGGAGCAGCTGCGCGCCGTCGGCATCAACCTCGATCTCAAGATCATCGACCATGCGACCATGCATTCCGAGAACCGAAAGGACCGGAATTCGATCGCCCTGTACTCGTCCAGCTACCCGCCGGTGCCGACGCAGCCCTTCCTGCAGCTGCTGTCGGCCGAAGCGGACGTCAAGGCCGATGGCACCGGAGCGGAAAACTACAGCCACTACGGCGTCGCCATTCCCGGCATCGACGCACTCATCGAAAAGGCTCAGGACGAGCCCGATTTCAACAAGCGTATCGCGCTCATCCAGGACATCGAGAAGCAGGTTCTGCGTGATCTGCCGCTCCTTGGGATTGTCACGCTCTCCTATGTCATAGCGCGCAATCCGCGTGTGAACATCGGATTCCCGGTCAAGTCTGGCTACGCCTATTGGCGTTTGAACAAGGCCACGCGCGTCTAAAGGGGCAGACCATGCTGCGTGTCATCGGAGCGAGACTGCTCGATGCCGTGCCGACGGTCCTGCTGGTGCTGACGCTCGTGTTCATCGCGCTGCGCCTGCTCCCTGGGGACCCGGCACTCGTCGCCCTCGGCGACTATGCGACCGCGGAACAGCTTGCGCTGTTTCGCGAGCAAATGGGGCTGAATGCGCCCCTCTGGCAGCAGTACCTCACCTTCATCTGGGACATGCTGACGCTCGATTTCGGGCAGTCCCTGATCGATCGAACGCCGGTCCTCCGGCTGCTGGCCGATAATCTGCCCTACACGATCGAGCTGACGCTTGTCGCGACGGGGATGGGGCTGCTCGTCGGGATTCCGCTCGGGGTGGTCGCGGCCGTCAACCGCAACAAGCTCCCCGACGCCGGCGTTCGCGTGTTCTCCCTCATCGGGTACGCGATCCCCGACTTCTATCTCGGGGCGCTCCTGCTGATCGTGTTTGCCCTGACCCTCGGCTGGTTCCCGATCAATGGCGGGGGCACCGGATTTTTCGACCGCATGTACCACGTGTTTCTGCCGGCGGTGACACTCGCCATGGTCAAGACGGCCTTCCTCGGCCGGTTGACACGGACCTCACTGCTCGAGGTCCTTGGCAAGGACTATATCCGCACGGCACGGGCGAAAGGCGCACGAGAGAACCGCGTCATCTATCGGCACGGGCTGCGCAACGCCTTGCTGCCGATCACGACCGGGCTGGGGCTCAGTCTTCTGGCGACGCTGTCTGGGTCGGTCGCGATCGAGCTGGTCTTCAACCGGCCAGGCATCGGGGAAGTCCTGATCAGCGCAATCGCCAAGCGGGACTATCCAGTCATCCAGGCGGGCGTCGTGGTGTTCGCCTTCTTTGTTGTTCTGATCAACCTGCTGGTCGACCTCGCCTACATCGTGGTCGATCCCAGAATTCGGGTGAAGTGATGACGCTTGCCACGGAACAGACCCATGTTCTCGCGCCGGAAGAGCCACGCTTCGGATTGCTGCGCAGCATCATCCTGGGCCAGCCCTCCACGATCCTGGCGACGATCATCATCGCGGTCTTCCTTGCCATCGCCGTTCTGGCGCCCGCGATTGCACCTTATGACCCGCTGGCGCAGAGCTATCTCGCGATCAACTCATACCCGTCGGCGGAACACTGGCTCGGCACGGATCAGTTCGGACGAGACGTGCTGTCGCGCCTGATCTTCGGATCACGCAATTCGCTGATCTTCGGTCTGATCTCTCCGACGCTGGCTGCGCTCGTTGGTACCGCACTTGGCGTCGCCGCCGGGTATTTCGGCGGGATGATCGATCGTCTGGTGACCCGGATCATCGACCTCCTGCTGGCATTCCCGGAGCTGCTGCTCGCTATCATGATCGCAGCCGTGCTCGGCGGCGGCTTCTGGAACGTCGTGGCGGTGATAACCATCGCGTTCGTGCCGGGCTTTGCCCGCGTGGCGCGGGCCTCGACGCTCGCGGTCAAGCAGGAACCCTATGTTGAAGCGGCCATCGCCGCGGGGGTCACCACGCCCATGATCATCGTCCGGCATGTGCTCCCGAATATCTCGGCGCCCATCGTGGTGCTGATGACGCTGTGGGTCGCATCGGCCATTCGGCTCGAGGCCTCCCTCAGCTTCCTCGGGATCGGCACCCAGCCGCCCAATCCGAGCTGGGGCAACATCATCCGCGACGGCTTGGGGAACATCTTTGGCTCCCCCTGGCCGATCATCGGAGCGGGCTTCGCCATCACGATGGTCGTCCTGGCCTTCAACCTGATCGGCGATGCGGCCCGCGACGTGCTCGATCCGGAGACTGCTCAATGACGCCACCTCTTCTGAAAGTAGAGAATCTGGCGGTCGAGTTCGGTCCCAAGACCAATCCCATCCGTGCCGTCAATGGCGTGAGTTTCGAGATCGAGGCCGGCGGCGCCGTTGGCATCGTCGGCGAGTCCGGGTCGGGGAAGTCGATCACGTCGCTGTCGATCCTGCGGCTGATCCCCGAGCCGCCGGGCCGGATTGTGCAGGGCCGGGTCGAGCTGAACGGGGTCAATCTTCTCGATCTGCCCCGAGCGAAAATGCCCGATATCCGCGGGCGCGAAATCGCGATGATCTTTCAGGAGCCGATGAGTTCGCTCAACCCCCTGATGACCATTGGCGATCAAATCGGCGAAGCCATCGTGCTCCATTCCGCGCTCGATCGCGAAGCGCGGCGGCGCCGGGTGATCGAGGTGCTGAACCTTGTGGGGATTCCCGATGCCGCGGGCCGGGTCGACGCCTATCCTCACCAGTTCTCGGGCGGGATGCGCCAACGCGTGATGATCGCGATGGCGCTCGCATKCAGCCCCAAGCTGTTGATCGCCGACGAGCCGACAACCGCGCTCGACGTCACGATCCAGGCCCAGGTGCTCGAACTGATGAAGCGGGTTCGGTCCGCGACGAACACGGCAATCCTCCTGATCTCGCACGATMTGGGCGTCATTGCCGATGTCTGCGAACGGGTGATCGTCATGTATGCCGGTCGTGTCGTGGAAGACGGCGACGTGCGATCGATTTTCCGCAGGCCAAGTCATCCCTATACGCGCGGTCTGCTGGAATCGATCCCCCACCTCAGGGATCAGCGCCGACGCCTGTTCCAGATTCCCGGCTCGGTGCCATTGCCCGGCACCGTCAAGCAGGGCTGCCCGTTCTATTCCCGATGTTCGCTGCGGGTTGACGAATGCGCCAGGGAAATGCCGCCGATGTTCCGCTTCGGCGAGAGCCATACAGCGGCCTGCTGGGTCACAGCAAAGGCGGAGGCCGTCCAATGATCGAGCCGCTTATCCGGACCGAGAATCTCAGCAAGACCTTTGGCGAGGCCGGCGGCCTTTTCCGCAGATCGAAGGGCAGCAGCGTCCGTGCCGTGGACGGCGTGTCCTTTTCGATCAATCGCGGCGAGACCGTCGCGGTCGTCGGGGAGTCCGGCTGCGGCAAGTCCACCATGGGACGGCTGCTGCTGCGCTTGATCGATGCGACGGAAGGCAGCGTCTTCTTCGAGGGAACGGACATCAACACGCTCTCGCGAAGCGAGATGCGGCAGATGCGCCAAAGAGCACAAATGGTGTTTCAGGATCCCTACGGGTCCCTGAGCCCGCGCAGGAGCATTGCCGACATCGTCGCCGAACCGCTCGAGGCTTTCGGCCTTGTTCGCAACCGACGGGAGAAACGGGAGCGGGTCGCGGAACTTCTGAACCAGGTCGGACTATCGCCCAGCTTCATGGACCGGAAGCCGCGCCAGTTCTCGGGCGGCCAACGTCAGCGGATCGGCATTGCCCGGGCCATTTCGGTTGATCCGAGTTTCGTCGTGGCGGATGAGCCGGTCTCCGCCTTGGACGTCTCCGTGCAGGCACAGATCGTCAATCTTCTGCAGGACCTGCAGGAGCAGAAGCGCTTCACATATCTCTTCATTGCCCATGACCTTGCCGTGGTCCGGCACATCGCTGACCGGGTCATGGTGATGTATCTAGGACGCGTCGTTGAGATCGGGCACAAGGAGCAGATCTATTCGGCCCCGCAACACCCCTACACCCAGGCCCTCCTGTCGGCGGCCCCTGAGCCGGACCCGGATTTCAAGGCCAGGCGCATCATTCTCGAGGGCGACGTCCCCAGCCCGACACGCGTTCCTACGGGGTGCAGTTTTCACACCCGCTGCCCGCTGGTGCAGGACATTTGCAAGGCAGAACGCCCAGCATTGCGCGAAGTGATGCCTGGGCAAAGCGCAGCTTGCCACTTTGCGAGTCCGAATCCCATACCGGCCTGAACAGCGCACGGCTGCTCGATCGCGTTTCCACGGCGACTTCGGAGCGACAATCCATGCCGCTCTCCCAAGACAATCCTGAAGCCTCGCCGTCCCTTATTACGGAGGGCATTTCTCCGTCAGCCGGACGATTTCCGGCTCGAGCTCGTGGGCGGGCGCCATCGCTCCGAGTCAGTCAGCTGCGGAAGGTTCTCGTCGCATTTGCGGCCGGCGCTGGCCGGCTAATCGACGGTGGAAGGTGATCTGCTTCCGGCTGAGCGGCGTGCGACGAGATGGCGCCGACAATTGTGGCGAGGTGCGATCCGGGCGATGGCCGGGCGGCCTGGCCGATAGTCAGCACGATCCCTGAGCAAGTTGCCGTATGCGGCGGCAACCAAGCACTTCATTCGGGGCGCTTGGCGAATTCCTCGCCGGCAATCCGCACCGCCTGTTGCACGACGGGATAGCCGCTGTAGGGCACGAGGTTGAGGAGGGTTTCGAGCACCTCCTTGCGGCTCGCGCCGGCATTGAGTGCCGCGTTGATGTGGACACGCAGCGGGGCTTCCGTAGTCGTGGTCGCGACCGCCGCCAAGGCCGCGCAGGCCGTCAGCTCGCGGATTATAGGATCGATGCCTGGTCGTGAGAAAACGTCGCCGTACGAGTGCTCGACGATCATCCGACCGATATCCGGTGYAATGTCGTCGAAGCTGCGGATGACCGTTTCACCGGATGCTCCGGAGGTCTGTGCAAGTGTCGCGAGCCCGCGCTTCCGACGCAACTCCCGGCTCTCGGACAGTTGTGCCGCCGCGGATGGCGCCGTGATCGCTGTAGCGCCGCGGTCTGCCGAGAAGGCCCGTTGGGCGAGACCGAAGGCGTTGAGTGCGGCGGGAAATCCGGCATAGACGCTAAGCTGCATTAGCGCCTCGGCAATCTCTGCAGGCGACAGGCCCTGCTTGAGGGCGACTTTGAGATGGAAATCGAGAGCGTCGTCGCGGTTGCCGGTCGCCGCCAGCATCGAAATGATGGCGAGGTGCTTGGCCTTCGGTTCCAACCCCTCGCGCGCCAGCGACTCGCCGAAGGCGAATTCAATCGACCAGCGTGCAAGGTCCGGCGAGATCGCTTCAAGAGGCCGCAGATGGCCTTCGCCGTTGACCGCTAGGAGGGCTTCCAGTCCGCGCCGGTATCGCTGCGTTCCGTCGTCGCTTGCCGGTGGCGGGGCCTCGAAGGTGATGCCTCGCTCCTGGAAGATCTCGCGCGCCAGGGCGATCGAAACGACGGCGGAGGGGAAGCCGAGAACCGCCACGGATACGAACAGCAACTCGACCAAATCCTGCGGTCTCCCGCCGGCGTTGAGGAAGCCTGTCATATGAAACTTGAGCTGCGGTTTGACGCTGCCCAGCGCCATCAAACAAGAGACGGTGCAAATCTGCCGTAGCGGCAAACTCAGTCCCGGGCGGGAGAGAATATCGCCATAAGAATATTCGACCGTAAAACGCGCCAAGTCCGGCGACGCCTCTGCAAGGCGTTTGATCGGCAAGTCAAAACCCTCGCCGCCGATCCRCTGGAGAACCTTCATGCCGCGTTCGAAACGCTCGCCGTTTGCGTCTTGAGCCATGGTCTGCTGGGCTCCCATCAAGCCGCTTCATGAAGAGGGTTTCGGGGGGCATGACTTCGGCCATGCGGCGCGATAGAGCCGCCGCCCCGTGCCCCTATCAGAGATTCATCGCTGAACGATTGCGATAAATCCAATTCATTAATAATATCATCGTCATGAATGCGGTTCATCTTGCCAATATCGATCTGAATCTGCTGGTGGTGTTCGATGCCGTGTTTGCAGAAGGTCATGCCACGCGCGCAGCCGAACGGATCGGGCTGACCCAGCCGGCCGTGAGCCACGCGCTCAACCGGCTGCGTGCTTTGTTCGGCGATCCACTCTTCGTCCGCTCGCCGCGTGGCATGGTGCCGACTTCGCTGGCCCAAGACATCGCGCCGAACGTGCGATCTATCCTCGAGCAGGTGCAAGGCGTACTGCGTGGCGGGCGTGCTTTCGACCCGACCGCGAGCACACGGCAGTTCGTCCTCGGTCTCTCGGACTATGCCGCCTTCGTGCTTCTGCCTCGCCTGACCGCACGCCTCGACCAAGAGGCGCCGGGCCTGTCTCTCGTCGCCCGCAATACGAGCCGGAGCGTCGGCCTGCCGATGCTGGAGGATGGAACGGTCGAACTGATCGCGGGCAACTTTCCGGAGCCGCCGACACACATGCGGGAGGAACTGCTCTACGAAGAAGACTTCATCTGCGCCGGCCGCGGCGACCACCCCAATCTCGGCGAACCGCTCGATCTCGACCGATATTTGGCCCTTCGCCACATTCAGGTCTCGATGAGGGGCAATCCGAGCGGCTATGTCGACGCCGTGCTGGCGGAAAGAGGGCTCAAGCGAAATGTGGCCGTAACCGTCGGACACTTCCTGATGGCCCCAATGCTGGTGGACGCCTCCGATCTCGTGGCGACGGAACCACGCCGCCTCTTTACGCCGCTTGCCGGCCGCCTACCCCTCAGGCTCTTCCCGCCGCCGATCGACATTCCCCAGTTCCGGGTGGTGCAGACATGGCACTCAAGGCACGATGCTGATCCGGGCCATCAGTGGCTGCGKCGCATTCTCCKGGAAGTCGGTCAACAGGCATAAGTCACTAATCTACGGGCGACCCCCTGAACGGTCCCGCTCACTCGGCGCTTCATCGTCGGCCCATACTACTAGGTAGTTCGATGGCGTCGGACATTTTCGCGGCAGACGGCCAAAGGCGTCGCACGTTAAATTCGATTCCTGAGCGCGAAGCCGAGCTGAACCGGGCCAATCACTCTGCGGCAATTTGGAGGGCTAGCGTAGACATGGTGCCCATCATCGTGGAGCGTAGCCCGCCAGCCCCGCCGATTCCCACTCGAGCGGTTCGGCCCCGAGTTGATCTTCATTGAAAACGTGCCTGGCATAGCGGTCGGCAAGAGCGACGAGAGCGCTCCGCTCGATCGCCTTATCGAATGGCTCGGCCGCAACGGCTACCTGCCCGATATCTTGGCACACTTCGTTGAGTGTGGTCTCCTGTCCCTTGTGGAAGTATGCTCTTGGGGAGGCGTGGGCGAGTTCTCATTCACGAGGCATATCAGGTTTCCATGTCAGGCCATGCGATCCACATCAAGATCGACGGAAGAACCTACTCGGGGACCTTCAAAGTTGACCGAAAGATGCTGATCGTCACAACAACCTACGGCAGCAAATCCGCCGAAACGAACCCGCGGGTGGCACATGAGACCCTTGCTCACCAACTCCTTCAGGAACTTGTCCAGCAGGAAAAGTCGCGCAAGGGCTCGACGCTCTGACGAAAGGCGTGCGCTCGGCATTGTCACGGGAATGATGTGATCTGAGCCTGCCACGGTAGGGTAGGAGCATACAGCACCGATTTCGTCATCGCGGGCACGAATGGCGATGATGTCATCACCGGCACGCCGGGCGACGACCGGATCTTCGCGGCCGGCGGCAATGACCAAGTCACTGCGCTTGCTGGCGATGACGAGGTCCATGGCGGCGCCGGCGACGATATCCTCGATGGCGGTCCGGGCGGCTTCGACA
>NZ_JBFTLD010000137.1:0-16590 GCF_056396265.1 Allobosea sp. 05T422_2
CTCGATACCGTTCCGCTCTCGGCCCCGGCCCGCGCCGCGATCATGGCTGACCCCGCTCTGGCGGAACTGGCCTGGACCGGCGGAGACGACTACGAAATTCTCTGCACGGCCTCAGAAAGGGAATTTCCTGCTATGGCTGCTGCGGCCGAGGCGACGGGTCTTGGACTCGCCTGCATCGGCCGGGTCACGTCCGAGCTGGGCGTGGTGCGTTATCTCGAACGGGGCAGGGCGCGCAGCTTCGCGCAAGGCTCCTTCGCCCATTTCTGAGGGCCGCTCGCTCAGGCCGCCCGGTATGTGAACGACGGCCCCAGCGATGAACCAGCATGTTTCCGTGGCCGAGGGCGATGCCCTGGCGAAGCGCAATGCCCTCGTCCTCKCCTGCGCCCAGGCGTTCGGCGGCGCGAACCCGGCGATCGTGGTCTCGCTCGGCGGCATCGTCGGCTCGCAGCTCGTCACCGACAAGACCTTCGCGACCGTACCGGTCAGCCTGATGCAGCTCGGCATCGCTTGCGGCGTCATCCCCGCCGCGATGCTGATGCGCCGGCTCGGCCGCCGCAACGGCTATCTCATCGGGGCGCTGACCGGCGTCATCGCCTCCAGCATCGCCGCCGCCGGCACGGGGAGCCGGATCTTCTGGCTGTTCTGCCTCGGCACCTTCATGTGCGGCCTCTATGGCGCCTTCGTGCAGAGCTACCGCTTCGCGGCGGCTGACACTGCGAGCGAGAGCTTCAAGCCGCGCGCCATCTCCTGGGTCATGATCGGCGGGCTTGCCGCGGGCGTCATCGGCCCGCAATCGGTCTACTGGACCCGCGACCTGACGCCGGACGCGCCCTTCGCCGCCAGCTTCATGGCGCAGGGGCTGCTCGCGCTGCTGGCGATCGGCGTCGTCATGATGCTGCGCGCCCCGCCGGTTGCGGCCGTGCGTTCGAGCGGCGGCCGGCCGCTTTCCGAGATCATGCGCCAGCCCAAATTCATCGCCTCGGTCACGGCTGCACTGGTCTCCTATGGCCTGATGAGCTTCGTGATGACGGCTGCGCCGCTGGCCATGGTCGGCTGCGGCCACAGCATCGGCGATGCTGCGCTCGGCATTCAGTGGCACGTGCTCTCGATGTTCGGGCCGAGCTTCTTCACCGGCCGGCTGATCGCCCGCTTCGGCAAGGAGAAGGTCACGGCGGCCGGCCTGTTGCTGCTGGCCTGCGCCGCCGTCGTCGGCCTGAACGGGCTCAGCGTCGCGCATTTCTGGATCGCGCTGGTCCTGCTCGGCATCGGCTGGAATTTCGGCTTCATCGGTGCGACGGCGCTGGTCACCGACTGCTATCGCCCGGAGGAGCGCGTCAAGGTCCAGGCCGCCAACGACTTCCTCGTCTTCGGCTCGGTMGCGATCGCCTCCTTCTCGGCTGGCGGGCTGCTGAACACCGGCGGCTGGCAGAGCGTCAACTGGCTGGTCTTCCCGCCGGTGGCCGTCGCGCTGGCGCTGGTCGCCTGGCAGGCCACGCAGAAGCGCGTCCAGCTGGCCTGAGGGCCGGCCCGGCGCGTGGCCRGTCGCAAGGCTCCGCAGAACAAGCTTCATCCCCCAGGACCCGGCAGGAGATACGATGCGCCCGCACCAGTTGCCCGTCACGACAGGCCGGTTTCCGCCCGGCGCCATTGGCCATAATCGCGGTGTGGTGCGGCCGAACTATGCGTTCATGCCGCCCGAAGGCGTGCTGATCAGCCGGCTGCCGCATTTCAGCGGGACGATCGTGCGGATCCTGGCTGCGCCGGTGCTGGGCGCCCAGTTCGCGCAGTACCTGCTCGAGATCGCACCCGGCGGCGGCACGCCCGAGGCCTTTCGCGAGGAGGGCATCCAGCATTTCTATTATGTGCTCTCCGGCCAGGGCCGGTTCGTCATGGCGGATGCTCCGGCGCTTGACCTGCGGCCGGGCCACTTCGCCTATGTCCCGCCTGGCACCGCCTTCACGCTGAGCAATACCGGTTTCGAGCCCTTGCGCGTGCTCGGGCTGCGCAAGCGCTTCGAGGCGATCGGCCTGCCAGCGCCCGAGCCGATCCTGTCGCATCGCGACGAGATCCCGGTCACCAACCATACCGGGGCGGAAGGGCGCGGCTTCCAGTTCCTGCTGCCCTGGGGCGACATGCGCTTCGATTTMGAGATGAACCTGATGTGGTTCAAGCCCGGCGCGCATTTCCCCGATGTCGAGACCCATGTCATGGAGCACGGGCTCTATATGCTGGAAGGGCAGGGGCTCTATTTCCTCGGCACCGAATGGCACGAGATCTGGGCCGGCGATTTCATCTGGATGGGCGGCTACTGCCCGCAGCAATTCTACCCGACCGGCTTTGCCGATGCGGCCTATCTGCTTTACAAGAACGTCAACCGGGATGTGGCGCTCTGACGCCCGCATAGACCTCCCGAACGGCCGGCCGCGCCTCGAAGCGGGCCGGCTCGCCCTGACATCTGCGTAAAATTGTCAGCCTCCGCGTTTGCGATTCTGTCGAAAGCTTGGCAGAAAGTTGGCCGGTACTGGCGATGCGCGACGCGGGCGCGATTCCCTCGACCCGTATTCTTCGTCTCCGGACCCAAGAAACCGAATGAATTCGGGGTCTGAAGCCCCGTTGGACGGAAGCTCGAGGTCAGGAATCCCGAATGTCAGCCTTGCTCATCATCATAGTTTTGAGTGCGCTATCGATAGCCTACGGCATCTGGGCCTATGGCGATGTCATGAAGCGCGACGCCGGCAACCAGCGCATGCAGGAAATCTCCGGCGCGGTTGCCGAGGGCGCGCAGGCCTATCTGAAGCGTCAATACGTTACGATTGCCATGGTCGGCGCGGTGCTTTTCGTGGTCCTGACCTATCTGCTCGGCCAATGGGTCGGCATCGGCTTCCTGATCGGCGCCGTCCTCTCCGGCGCGGCCGGCTTCATCGGCATGAACGTCTCGGTCCGTGCCAATGTCCGCACCGCGCAGGCGGCGATGAAGTCGCTCGGTGACGGGCTCGATGTCGCCTTCAAGGCGGGCGCGGTCACCGGCATGCTGGTCGCCGGCCTCGCCCTGCTCGGCGTCGCCGTCTATTACGGCGTCCTGACCTCGTTCCTCGGCTTCTCCCCATCGAGCCGCACCGTCATCGACTCGCTCGTGGCGCTGGGCTTCGGTGCCTCGCTGATCTCGATTTTCGCCCGCCTCGGCGGCGGTATCTTCACCAAGGGCGCGGATGTTGGCGCCGATCTCGTCGGCAAGGTCGAAGCCGGCATTCCCGAGGATGATCCGCGCAACCCCGCGACCATCGCCGACAATGTCGGTGACAATGTCGGCGACTGCGCCGGCATGGCCGCCGACCTGTTCGAGACCTATGCCGTGACGCTGGTTGCCACCATGGTGCTCTCGGCGATCTTCTTCGCCGGCCAGCCGGTGCTCGGCACGATGATGCTCTATCCGATGGCGATCGGGGCGGCCTGCATCGTAACCTCGATCATCGGCACCTTCTTCGTCAAGCTCGGCGCCAACCAGTCGATCATGGGCGCGCTCTACAAGGGCTTCATCGCCGCCGGCGTGTTGTCGGTCGGCGCGATCGCCATCGTCAACTGGCTGATGTTCGGCAGCTTCTCCACCGCGTTCACGACGGGGCAGGGCGTCAGCTTCACCTCCGCCAACCTGTTCGGCTGCGCGCTGGTCGGCCTCGCGGTGACGCTCTTCATCGTCGTCATCACCGAATACTACACCGGCACCGGCAAGCGCCCGGTGGTCTCGATCGCCCAGGCGTCGGTCACCGGCCATGGCACCAACGTCATCCAGGGCCTCGCGGTCTCGCTGGAATCGACCGCGGCGCCGACCATCGTGATCATCGCCGGCATCATCGTCTCCTACACGCTGGCCGGCCTGTTCGGCATCGCAATCGCCACCACGGCCATGCTGGCGCTGGCCGGCGTCGTCGTCGCGCTCGATGCCTTCGGCCCGGTCACCGACAATGCCGGCGGCATCGCCGAGATGGCGGGCCTGCCCAAGGAGGTGCGCCACTCCACCGATGCGCTCGATGCGGTCGGCAACACCACCAAGGCCGTCACCAAGGGCTATGCGATCGGCTCCGCCGGTCTCGGCGCCCTGGTGCTGTTTGCAGCCTACACCTCGGACCTGAACTTCTTCATCGCCRAGGCCAACAAGGCGGGCTCGACCAGCTTCCAGTACTTCAAGGGCGTCACGGTCGATTTCAGCCTGTCCAACCCCTTCGTCGTCGTCGGCCTGCTGCTCGGCGGCCTCATCCCCTTCCTCTTCGGCGGCATGGGCATGACCGCGGTCGGCCGCGCCGCCGGCTCCGTCGTCGAGGAGGTGCGTCGCCAGTTCAAGGAGAAGCCCGGCATCATGCTGGGTACGGACAGGCCGGATTACGGCCGCGCCGTCGACATGCTGACCAAGGCCGCGATCAAGGAGATGATCGTGCCCTCGCTGCTGCCGGTCCTTGCGCCGATCGTCACCTTCTTCGCCATCAACGCCATTGCCGGCCGCAACCAGGCCTTCGCCTCGGTCGGTGCCATGCTGATGGGCGTCATCGTCACCGGCATCTTCGTCGCCATCTCGATGACCTCGGGCGGCGGCGCCTGGGACAACGCCAAGAAGAGCTTCGAGGACGGCTTCGTCGACAAGGACGGCGTGCGCCACATGAAGGGCTCCGAGGCGCACAAGGCCTCGGTGACCGGCGACACCGTCGGCGACCCCTACAAGGATACCGCCGGCCCGGCGGTGAACCCCGCGATCAAGATCACCAACATCATCGCGCTGCTGCTGCTGGCGATCCTGGCGCATTCCTGAGCCGGTCGGCACGGCACGGAGACACTGCCCCGCGGAGCAATCCGCGGGGTTCTTCTTTGATMGCTCAAGGGCTTTCCCTTGATGTTGCAACGGCTTGGCGGCCCGTCTTGAATCAGGATGGCGACCACTTGAATCAGGATCTGAAGCTACGGCCGGGACCGTAGCGTTCCTGCAAGCTCCGGGCGGCCCGCGATGGCATGGTCTCTCCAACAGAAGGAGAGCCATCATGACGATCCAGGCCGCTGCTGCACCCGCCGAGGTCAAGTCCGGGGAGGTCGAGTCCGGGCACGCCGTCGAGCTTGCCCTGCTGGTCCTGCTCGCCACCCTCTGGGGCGGCTCCTACACCTTCATCAAGATCGGCGTGGAGACGATTCCGCCGCTGACCCTGATTGCCGGGCGTACCCTGATCGCAGGCGTGATCCTGTTGGCGGTCATCCGCTGCTGCGGCCTGAGGCTGCCGCGCGACCTCGACAGCTGGCGCAAGTTCCTGTTCCAGGCCTGCCTGAACAGCGCCGTTCCCTTCACCCTGATCGCCTGGGCCGAGCGCAGCGTCGATGCCGGCCTTGCCGCGATCCTGAATGCGACGACCCCGGTCTTCGTCTTCCTGATCACGCTGGCGCTGACGCGGAGCCGGGAGGTCGACCTGCGCAAGGCCTTCGGCGTCGCAGCCGGGCTTGCTGGCATCACCCTGGTGGTCGGCATGCAGACGCTGGGCGGGTTCGGCAGCGAACTGGCCGCGCAGATCGCCATCGTACTTGCCACGGTCTGCTATGCCTGCGCTGCCCTGTTCGGCCGCAACTTCACCGGCTTCGATCCGCTCATCCCCGCCGCCGGTTCGCTGATCTGCGGGGCAGCCCTGCTCACGCCGGTCGCGCTGGTCGTCGACCGGCCCTGGACGCTGAGCCCTTCGCAGGATTCGCTGATCGCGCTCCTGGCGCTGGCGGCGGTCTCGACCGCGCTCGCCTTCGCCATCTATTTCCGGCTGATCCGGACGCTTGGTCCCGTCGGCACCACGGCGGTGTCCTATCTGCGCGTGCCGGTCGGCGTCGCGATCGGCATCGTCTTCCTCGGCGAGCGCCTGAGCCCGACGGCCTGGGTGGGGCTCACCCTGGTCATCCTGGGCGTGATCGCGATGACGCTGCCCGAGCGCAAGCTGGCGCAGCCGGCCCAGATCGCCGTGCGTCCATTCGGACGCAGGAGCGGCGATCGAGCTCTTTGGTCAAGCATCGGATTTTTCCGAAAACCGGATTCCACCTTTCGGTCCGATGCTCTGGCGAATGCCGCAACCCAAAGAAAAACCCCTGCGGCGTGGGCCGCAGGGGTTTCTCGTGTTCGGTCATTCCGGTCGGGTCGGCTCAGTTGCTGGCCCCGCCCAGGCCGCCGAGCGGCGAGAACTTGGTGACGCCGCGGAAGAGGTTGCGCAGGAAGCTCTGCTCCTCGCCGCCGGTGACGGTGGTGCGGCTGATGAAGTCGAAGATCACGCCGTCCTGGAGGCCGTACTGGGCGATGCGCTCGACCTTGAAGGACTTGTTGAAATAGATCACCAGCACCTTCTGGTCGATGACGCTGGGTTCCTGGAACTGGAAGCGCCGGCGCACCGTCTGGCTGATATAGTAGAAGGTCCGGTTCCCGACGGTCGAGGTCGTCGAGGGCGTGCCCAGTATGGTCAGCACCTGCTGCACGTCCATGCCGGTCTTGATCTGCGCGACCAGGCGCTCGTCCATGACGAAGCCGCGGGTGTATTGTTCGTTCAGCCCCGCCGATGTCGGCAGGACGAATCCGCCCCGATCTGCTCCGCATCCGGCTAGAGCGAGTGACGAGGTCGCGAGAAGGCCGAAGAGGGCCGCGCGGCGGGTCATGTCGATCATGCGGGAGAATCCAGGAGCAGAGTGGGCAAGGAGGTATCCGAAGCCGCTTGTCAAACGGGTAGAGGTTGGCGTAACGCCCGAGAATGGCTTTGGCAAGGCAGTGGCGGCGAGCGGAGATGCGCTGGTGATCTTCGGCTTGTTCGGAAAACGCGCAAAAAGGCTCGCGCCGGTCGAGGCGCTGCTGGCCCGCGTGGCTGACGCGTCGCGCCAGCCCGGTCTTTATATCGGCGGCGGCATCCCCGACACGTTCGAAGGGCGCTTCGAATCGCTGACGCTGCATGCCTTCCTGATTCTGCGGCGCCTGCGCGAACTTCCGGCGCCGGCCAGCGATCTGGCGCAGGATTTCGTCGATGCCTGCTTCGCCTATCTTGAGCTCGGCTTCCGCCAGGGCGGGATCAGCGACATCGCCGTGCCCAAGCGCATGAAGAAGATCGGGCAGAGCTTCTACGGCCGCATCAAGGCCTATGAGAGTGCGCTCGCTGCGCCTGAGCCGGGCGCGCTGGCCGAGGCCTTGCGCCGCAATGTCAGCCCGGGCGAGGGGGCGACAGCCCTGGCCGATTRTGTCGGCCAGGCGCTGGAACGTCTGTCGCAGCTCGATCTTGACGCAATTTTGGGGCAGGAGACTCTCTTTCCTGCATTCCCGGTTCACGAAAGTACCCCCAGTGTCTGATTCCGCTCGTGCCTTGCCGCTGAGCCAGCCCGTCCGCGTCGAGACGATCAAGCCGCGTGGCACCCATATCGTGGTCAGGCCCGAGGGCTCTGCGCTCGTCGGGCTCGCCCGTGCGCTCGACCTGCCTTCGATCGAAGCGCTCGAGGCGCGCTATGAACTCGCCCGCAATGGCGAGCGCGTGAAGCTGGAGGGCGAGATCGCGGCGCAGCTGCATCAGACCTGCATCATCACGCTCGAGGCCTTCCCGGTCAGCATCAAGCTGCCCGTGAAACTCGATTTCGCGCCGGAGGCCGAGGTTCTCGCCGCCGCCCGCCGCGAGGAGGAGGACGAGAAGAAGGGCGAGATCGACATCGAGGTCATGCTCAACGAGGAGGACCCGCCGGAGCCGATCATCGACGGCATGATCGACCTTGGCGCGATCACCCTCGAGTTCCTGGCGCTCGGGCTCGATCCCTATCCGCGCAAGCCCGGAGTGAATTTCGAAGCGCAGGTCGACGACCCGGCGCTTGCATCGCCCTTTGCGGCCCTGGCCAAACTGAAACGCGGCGAATGACGGCTTTACCGGCACGCGCAGTGGCTTGCGGCGGCTCGCCAAGTCGCTATTGTCCGCCGCCGCCCTATTTTGCGCCACAGCGGCCGAGCCCCTCGGGAACAATCAGCACCCAATGAAACGACCAGTTACAATCGCGCTCGATGCGATGGGCGGGGACCATGGCCCTGCCGTCGTCGTGCCAGGCGCGGCGCTGACCCTCGAGCGGCGGCCCGACGCGCGCTTCGTCATCTTCGGCGATCAGGCCCAGGTCCTGCCGCTTCTGGAGGCCCACCCGAAGCTCAAGGCGGTGACGACCTTCCACCACACCGAAGTGTCGGTGAAGATGGACGACAAGCCGAGCCAGGCCCTGCGCTATGGCCGTTACAAGTCCTCGATGTGGCGTGCCATCGACGCGACCAAGACCGGAGAGGCCGATGTCACGGTCTCGGCCGGCAATACCGGCGCGCTGATGGCGATGTCGAAATTCTGCCTGAAGTCGATGCCGCAGGTCGACCGCCCGGCGATCGCGGCGCTCTGGCCGACGGTGCGCGGCGAGAGCGTGGTGCTCGATGTCGGCGCGACGATCGGCGCCGATGCGCGCCATCTCGTCGATCTCGCGGTGATGGGCGCGGCCATGGCCCGCGTCGTCTTCGATCTCGACCGGCCGACCGTCGGCCTGCTCAATGTCGGAGTCGAGGAGATCAAGGGCGTCGAGGCCGTCAAGGAGGCCGGTCGCATCCTGCGCGAGGGCAACCTGCCGCATCTCGACTATCGCGGCTTCGTCGAGGGCGACGACCTCGGCAAGGGCACGGTCGACGTCGTGGTGACCGAGGGCTTCACCGGCAACATCGCCCTGAAGACGGCCGAGGGCACCGCCCGGCAGATCGGCGAGTATCTGCGCGCCGCGATGAGCCGGTCGCTGATGGCCAAGATCGGCTATCTCTTCGCACGTGGCGCATTTGCCGCGTTGAAGGACAAGATGGATCCGCGCAAGGTCAATGGCGGCGTCTTCCTCGGGCTCGAAGGCATCGTCATCAAGAGCCATGGCGGGACGGACGCGATCGGTTTCGCCAGCGCGACCGAACTGGCTTATKAGATGGCGCGCGATGACCTGATGGCCAAGCTGCGCGAGATGGTGGCTGCCTCGGTGCAGCCGGAGACGGCGCCTCAGGCCGCTGCCGTCGAATAGGGATCTCTGACTTGTCCATTCTGCGATCTGTGGTTTGCGGATGCGGCTCCTATCTGCCGGAGCGCATCGTCACCAATGCCGAGCTTGCCGAGCGCGTCGACACGACCGACGAGTGGATCGTCCAGCGCACCGGTATCCGCCAGCGCCATATTGCGGCCGATGACGAGCCGACCTCGGTCGTCGGCCTCAGGGCGGCGCAGGCGGCCCTGGCCGATGCCGGCATGGATGCCTCCGAGATCGACCTGATCATCGTCGCGACCGCGACGCCGGACCATACCTTTCCGGCAACCGCGACCCAGATCCAGGCGGCGCTGGGCATCACCGAAGGCGCGGCCTTCGACCTGCAGGCGGTCTGCTCCGGCTTCGTCTTCGGCCTCGCGACCGCGGATAATTTCATCAAGACGGGCAGTGCCCGCGCCGCGCTCGTGATCGGCGCCGAGACCTTCTCCCGGATTCTCGACTGGGAAGACCGCACCACCTGCGTCCTGTTCGGCGATGGCGCCGGTGCCGTCGTGCTCAAGGCGGAGCAGGGGGAGGGCACGCTGGCCGACCGCGGTGTCCTGACAACGCATATCCGCTCCGACGGGCGCTACAAGAACAAGCTCTATGTCGATGGCGGCGCAGGCTCGACCAAGACGGTCGGTTTCCTGCGCATGGAGGGCAAGGAGGTCTTCCGCCATGCGGTGCAGAACCTCGCCGATACCGTCCGCCACACCTTCGCCGCGACCGGGCTCAGCGGCAACGACATCGACTGGTTCGTGCCGCACCAGGCCAACCGGCGCATCATCGATGCCACCGCCGACAAGCTCGGCATCGCGCATGACCGCGTCGTGGTGACCGTCGACAGGCACGGCAACACCTCGGCCGCCTCGATTCCGCTGGCTCTGGCGGAGGCCCATCACGACGGGCGAATCCAGCCCGGCCAGCTCGTCCTGATCGAGGCGATGGGCGGCGGCTTCACCTGGGGGTCGGCCTTGATCCGCTGGTGAGCATTTCAGCTGAGAACGCTGGCACTTAGGACAGTTTCTCTTCCCTTTTTTTGCCATTTCGACCGAGGGCGCTACTAAACGGCGCTCGAGGATTGACCGGACCGTCCGGGACGCATAGCGTCCGGCGTCCGTAATGGCGCAAGGCTGGTGACGAGGTCACCGGCCCATGAACGCCTTGGAGGCTATGAATGGCGGGGCAAACGGTCACTCGCGCCGATTTGTGCGAGGCTGTGTATCAGAAGATCGGTCTGTCGCGGACAGAGTCGTCGAAACTTGTCGAAGCGGTGCTCGACGAGATCTGCGATGCGGTCGCGCGCGGCGAGAATGTGAAATTATCGTCCTTTGGCTCGTTCGTCGTGCGAGACAAAGGCGAGCGAATCGGGCGTAATCCGAAAACGGGCGTTGAGGTCCCCATCGAGCCGCGTCGCGTGATGGTGTTCAAGCCTTCGAATGTGATGAAGGCGCGCATCAACGGGCAGGCGGGCGAGGGCGACGAGGAGTGAGTCTGGAGTTCCACACCGGCAACGTAGAGGCCGAATTGGACACCAAGAGCCCAGATGCCTTCCGGACAATCAGCGAGGTCGCAGACGACCTCGACATCCCCCAGCATGTCCTGCGTTTCTGGGAAACGCGCTTTACCCAGATCAAGCCACTCAAGCGCGGTGGCGGCCGGCGCTATTACCGGCCGGACGATGTCGCCCTCCTGAAGGGCATTCGCCGGCTGCTTTACGGCGAKGGCTATACCATCAAGGGCTTGCAGCGGATCCTGAAGGATCAGGGGCCGCGCCATGTCCAGGCCATTGGCCGGGGCGGGCCGATCGGCGGGCAGGCTCCCGCCGCGGTTGCCGCACCCGTGCCGGCGCCGCGTCGGCCCGCGCCGGCGAACGCACCGGAAGGCTCCGACGATGAATTGCCCTGGCAGCTCGATATGGAGCCGGCGCAGCCGGAGGAGCCCGATCACCGGGCCGAGTTCGGCGAGGATCTTGTCCTGCTGAGAGCCGCGCTCGTCGAAATGACGGAATGCCAGCGCGTCCTGCGCGGCGTGCTGCAGCCGGAGCTCGGCGGCGACGCGGGCTGAGAGGCCCGCATCGCGATTGGCTGTCTTCCCAGAGATCAGGAAACCGGCGTGGCCCGTGCCGCGCGCAGGCGGCGGCTGAAGCGCGAGCTGCGCGTGCGGCTTTCGATCCTCGAGGTCGGCACCAGCGTGGCGACGACGGGATTGGGATAGTGCTCCAGCGTCGAGCCCGTCGCGGCGTCGACGCCCATTCCGACGATGCCTCCGACGATGACGTTTCCAGCGAAACCGGCGGCCCCGGCCCCGGCGACCCGGGTCGCGACCGGAATCTGGGCGTCGTGGAAGCCGCGCTTGCTGTAGCTGACCGTGAACTCCGACTTGCGGCTGACCTCGATCGTGCAGGGCGTCGATGGGCAGCTATGCCCGGTCGAGGTGCGTGCGTCTGCGCCCGGCGGAATGYTGTCGATCGTAACCTGGCTTGTCGTACCCCGTGTGACGGTGGCGCAGCCGCCCAACGCCGCGGCGACCGCAATCAAGCCCACCCATTTCCCCAGATTCATCTTTGCTTGGCCCCTTGTTGCCCCCACCGGCAATGCCGGTGCAATGCCCGTAGTCAGCGCCCGAACGGGGCGCCATGCCGCAGGCGGAACTCCTGGGGGCGGCACGAGCCTTATGCACAAGACTAACGTAGGGGTATGTCGGTCGGGCTCCCGCGAAGGAGCTGGCCATGAGAGCCATGCAGAGGTCAGCGGTGGCGCGCTCCTTCCCAACCGGCAGAGGCGCGGCCTAGTTTGGGCTAAGGGCGGCGTCTCCTGCCGCGTCCCGGGGCGTGGACGACCTCGCCTTGTTTCGACTGGCCCCTTCTCATGCGGAGCGCGCTGCCATGGCCTGGCTCTATCTCTTCGTCGCAGGCCTGTTCGAGGTCGGCTGGGCGATCGGCCTCAAATACACGCAAGGCTTCACCCGCCTCGTCCCGACCCTGCTGACGCTCGCCAGCATGGTCGTCAGCCTCGGCCTGCTCGGTCTGGCGCTGAAGACGCTGCCGGTAGGCACAGCCTATGCGGTCTGGACGGGCATCGGCACGATCGGGACGGCGGCGCTCGGCATCGTGCTGCTCGGCGAGCCGGCAGGCGCCCTGCGGCTTGCCTGCATCTCGCTCATCGTGGCGGGGATCGTCGGGCTTAAGCTGGTCTCCTGACCAGCGTCACGTTCTGGCCAGCGTCACCGTCTGACCGGTGTCATCTGCGGAAGGCGTCAGGCCAGTTGCCGCTTCTTTCGAGCAGCACGATCAGCAGGACCACGGCGAGCGTGATCGCCAATGTGATCAGCTTGGCGTTCCAGGGCGCGCCGCGGCCGATCAGCCAGATCAGGCTGAGCCCGATCGCGAGGGGGATAAGCATCTCCATGACGAGAGCCTAGCGCCGGCTGCGCCGTAAGGGAACCCGACTGTGCTCCTGAACGCGGCTCAGCCGCCGCGCGCCGCGACGGCCCGCTCGCCTTCGATCAGCGGCTTCATCCGGCCGATCTCGGCCGCCATGAAATCGAGGAACAGCCGCACGCGCGGCGAGTGCCTGAGATCGGGATGGGTCAAGAGCCAGAGATCGGCCGCGAATTCGGGATCGGGCGCCGCCAGGCGGACGAGGGCCGGCTTGGTGTCTGCAATGAAGCAGGGCAGGAAGCCGATGCCGATGCCCGCCTCGACGGCCTCGGCCAGGCCGAGCACCGTGTTGACCTTGTAGACGATGCGCTCCGGCGGCACGTAATCCTGCAGGAAGCGGACGGCCTTCAGCCAGGCGAACTGGTCGCCGAGCGAAATCCAGTTCTGGTCCCGGAGCGTCTCCATGCTGGTATCGGCATCGGGCGGGAAGCGGCTCGCCAGCCCGTAGAGCGCCCAGGCGATGCGGGCGCCGCGCCGGCCGACCAGGGTCTCGGGCGGATTATCGGTCGCCCTGATCGCGACATCGGCGTCGCGCTTGGAAAGGTTGAGCGCCTGGTTGCTGAGCAGGATGTCGAGGCGGATCTCGGGACATTGCTGCAGGAAGGCCGCGAAGACCGGGGTCAGCAGGTCGACCAGCAGGGTGTCGTTGGTGGTGACGCGCAATTCGCCGGCGGGCTGGATTTCCTGCCCGGCGAGCTTGCGGGTGAAGGCGGTAATGTCCTCGTCCAGCCGCCCGGCGAGCTGCACCATTTCCTCGCCGGCGGGCGTCGGCACATAGCCGCTGCGGTGCCGCTCGAACAGTTTCAGGCCGAGCCCGTCCTCGATCTGGCCGAGGCGGCGAAACACCGTGGAATGGTTCAGGCCGATCAGGCTGGCGGCGGCCGGCAGGGCGCGGGCTTCGGCGATCGCCTTGATCAGCCGGAAATCGTCCCAGGCGAGGGTCTTGCTCGTGCCGCTCATCCGCTTTTCGTCCTTTCATGCGTCCGCCGCCGTCATGGCGCCAGAGCATCGGCCCGGGAATTGGATACCGGTTTTCGGAAGAAGCCGATGCAAGAACAATGCGCTACAGCATCCGGCCGGATGCCCGGTCGGATGCTGTAAGCCATGCGGCGGCGATCGGGAAGACGTGGCGCGGGCCCTTGGGCCGCGCTCACCGATAGTCGACTGCGCTCAGGCGGTGGCGACCGCAGCGCGGGGGCTGAAGCGCACAGGGCGCAGGGCCAGGGCGCCGTCGCCGATCAGGCCGTGGGCCAGCGCCGTCAGCGCCAGGAAGGCGGGATATTCCCAGCCGCCATTGGCCGCGGTGAAGAGCCAGCCATTCGGAGCATGCACCATCAGGGCACCCAGCAGGACCGGCAGCAGTGCCAGCGAGACGAGACGGCCGTAGAAGCCGGTCAGGATGGCGACGCCGCCAATGAACTCGGCCAGGATGATCGGCCAGGCGAGGAAGCCGGGCAAGCCGACCTGGCCCAGAAAGCCGGCGAAGCCTGCGGGAGTGAACACGGCGAGCTTGAGATAGGCATGGGCGATGAACATCAGGCCGAGCGCGACACGCAGGCCGAGGGCGCCGTAAGGGGCGAGGCGATTGTCGATCATGATTGCATCTCCAGAAGCAGGGGACCGGGTTGGTCTCGGCACTGAAAATGCCCTCTCTCCGGCGCAATGCAAATTGTTAGATGCCAAGACTTTCATTGCTTCCGTGCAATGATACCGGGCTGGTGCTTTGCCTGCCGCACTCCGATCTTTGGCCGGAACGAGGCGCCCCGCCTCAAGCCCTTTCGGAGGACAGGCCATGCAGATCAACGGCATCCACCACGTCACCGCCATTTCCGGMCCCGCGCGCCGCAATCTTGATTTCTACGGTCGCGTGCTGGGGCTGCGCCTGGTCAAGAAGACCGTCAATTTCGACGATCCGAGCAGCTATCATCTCTATTACGGCGACGAGGGCGGCTCGCCCGGCACGATCCTGACCTTCTTCCCCTGGGAGCACGCCGCTCCGGGCCGGCTCGGCGTCGGCGAGACCCAGGAAACCGCCTTCCGCGTGCCGGAGGGGGCAATCGGCTACTGGACGCATCGCTTCGTCGAGCTTGGCGTCGCCCATGAGGCGCCGCAGAAGCGCTTCGGCGACACCGTGCTGCCCTTCCGGGATCCGGACGGGATGCGGCTTGCCCTGATCGGCCTGCCCGGCATTGCCGCCGAGCCGGCCTGGACGGGCGGCGCGATTCCGGCCGAGCATGCGATCCGCGGCTTCCACTCCGTCAGCCTGCTGCTMGAGGATGCGGCGCCGACCGGTGCGATCCTCAGTGACATCTTCGGCTTTGCCGAGATCGCGAGGGAAGGCAGCGTGACCCGCTTCCGGACTGAGGGCGCGGCATGCGGCGGGATTGTCGATCTGCGCACCGCCGGCGGCTTCCTGCCGGCACGCCAGGGGGCCGGCTCGGTGCACCATATCGCCTTCCGGGCGGCGGGTGATGCCGAGCAGGAAGCGATGGTGCGCCGCCTAAAGGAGAACCATGGCATCCGCGCCACGGAGCAGCGGGACCGGAACTATTTCCGCTCTGTCTATTTCCGCGAGCCCGGCCGGGTCCTGTTCGAGATCGCCACCGACGCGCCGGGCTTCGGCATCGACGAGGCGAGCGAGAGCCTCGGCCAGGCGCTGAAGCTGCCGCCGCAATACGAGGCGCAGCGCAGCCGTATCGAGGCCGTGCTGCCGGAACTCGCCTGACGACACCTGACCAAACAAGACGCCCTGCCTCGCCGCGCTGACGGGGCAGGGCCGTCCCCTGCATTATCGAGGAGTGACCCATGCTGGACGCCGTCGCGACCACACCCTTCATCCATGCGTTCGAGCCGGGCAGCGATACCGCCCGCAAGCCCCTGCTGCTGCTCCATGGCACCGGCGGCAACGAGCATGACCTGCTGCCGCTCGKCCGCATGGTCGCGCCCGGCGCCGCCTTGCTCTCGCCGCGCGGCCAGGTGCTGGAAGGCACGATGCCCCGTTTCTTCCGCAGGCTCGCCGAAGGCGTCTTCGACGAGGCCGATCTGAGCCGCCGCACCCATGAGCTGGCGGATTTCATCGAGGATGCGCGCCGACGCTATGATCTTGCCGCGCCGATTGCCGTCGGCTTCTCGAACGGGGCGAATATCGCGGCGAGCCTGCTGTTGCTGCGCCCAGAGGTGCTGGCCGGGGCGGCGCTGCTGCGGGCGATGTCGCCCTTCCGGGAGCCACCAAAGGCCGATCTCGCCGGCAAACGCGTGCTGATGCTGTCGGGAGCGCAGGACCCGATCATTCCGGCCGCCGACGCCGCACGGCTTGCCGCGACTCTGTCGGGCAATGGCGCGACGGTCGAGCACCGCATCCTACCGGCGGGCCATGGCCTGTCGCAGGCCGATATCGGCCTGCTCACCGCCTGGCTCGACCAGGCCTGAACGCCTCGGCGAATCGGCGCTCTGCATTGGGGGCGCCGTTCCGGCACAAACAAAGACCCCGGATCCGTCGCAACGCCCTGCGGCGTTCGATGGATCCGGGGCCGAATCTCGTAACTCCCGGGCGTCCGGATGACGGCCCTGCTGCCGTTCGAGTCAGTCCTAGGGCGCTGTCGCCTTCGGCTTGCTGCGTGCAGCCGGCTTGGGCTCGGGCGGCGGCTCAGTTGCTTCCTTCGCCAGCCGCTGCGCCCGCAAGGCCTCGATCTTCTTGCGTGCCGCAGCCTCTTCAGCTGCGATTCGCCCGCTGGCCTTCTGCCTTTCGCGCGGGGCCTCCTGCACGCTGTGTACGTCATGCCAGACGCGTGGCCGACGGTCGTCACCTGCCATCTTCTTCTCCCACCGCAGTTTTCCCCTGGTCGTGAGTGTACGCCTGATTGTGGCGGGATACGAGCGCGCGATTGCCGGGAGCAKGCGAGGGCTCAGCGCTCGACGCGGGTCGAGAGAATGATCGACGACATCGTCCGCTCGACACCGTCGAGCGCGCCGATCCGGTCGATCAGCTCGTCGAGTTCGCCGATCGACGGCGCGATCACGATCGCGATCATGTCGAAATGACCGCTGACCGAATGAAGGGTCCGGACCTCCGGAATGCGGCGCAGTTC
>NZ_JBFTLD010000138.1:0-16444 GCF_056396265.1 Allobosea sp. 05T422_2
CGCTGGCGAGCGGCGCCAGCGCTCCGCGCCAGCGCGTCAGCACGACCAGGACCAGCCCCGCACCCGCAAACCAGAAGGCCGCCGACAGGCTCGGCCACCAGGCGTCGGCAAGGTGCCCCTCGCGCTTCGAGATGAACAAGGCCGCGGCGACGAGCGCAGCGACGACCACTCCGGCAAAACCGAGATCGCGATACAGTGAACCGAGACGCTCCTCGCTCAGAATGCGATGCAGCACGTATCCTGCGAGCAGCGCACCAAGCGCGCCGATCAGGAAGGTCGCGTCGGCCGGGCGCCGGAAGACCTTCACGCCCGGCAAATACTCGTAAGCCGCCTGAAACAGCGGCGTGTAGCGCCCGAGCGCAAACAGAACCATGAAGACGAAGAGCAGCGTCAGCGGCCGGATGGCCTTGTCCCAGAGCCAGYCACGGCTCAGGCCCGGCGCGATCAGGAGCAACAGCGGCAGCGCCCCGACATAGACCTGCCCCATATTCTGCGACAGGAAGAGCTCCTTGGCATCCCAGGCCGGGCTGTAGGGGCCCCAGAAGTCCACGGCCGGATCGCGCGCGCCGAAAAGATCAGCCACGAAGGCGGTCAGCAGCGAGGCCGGATGCAGCGAGCCGCGCCCAGCTTCGATGAGATCGACCTCGGGACGAGTCGTCGCCTCGGCGAAAAGCCAGGTCCAGATCAGCGGCAGCAGAATCGTCGCTAGTCCCGCGATGCTCGCGACCGAAATCGGTGCGAGGCTCGCGCGGACGGCGGCCCAGCCGCCGGAGAACCAATGCGCGACGACCATTCCGATCAGCACATAGGCGCCCAGTAGGGCCACCTGGTCGGGCTCCAGCACCATCATGCCGGCGGCAAAGCCGGCGAGCGCGCCGGCGCGCAGCGACGAGCGCTGAAGCATGCGCGCCGTCAGCCAGAAGGCGATCGCAAAGAATGCGAGACTCGCGATCTGACCAACATGCTGCACACGCCAGGCCGCCGAAGCGCCAAAGGCGAAGACGAGAGCGGCAAGCAGGCCGCCCGCCGGGTGCCAGCTGCGATCGCGGAAGAACATCAGGAAGGCGAGCCCGCCGGCGAGCAGGTGCGCCAGCACGTAGGCATCCACCATCCGGAAGCTCGGCGATGGCGTCAGCAGCGCGAGCAGGATGGCGGGCGAGAAGATAAGGGATTGCGGATCGGCAACCTGTGGCGAGCCGCCGAAGACATTATGCGTCCAGAATGGCGACTGGCCGCTATGCAGGGCCTGGGCGAGAAACTGAATCTGGGCCTGGAAATGCGCCTTGGCATCGAAGGGAATCGTGACCGCCCCCGAAAGCCAGGGCCAGCACAGGATGCTCCACGCACAAACAAATCCCAGGGCCGCCAGCCAATAGCCGGCGACCTGCCCTTCAAACCGCTTCACCCGGACCCCCAAGGTCCCCCGGCACGGACGGCCCCGTTGTGGGAACCTTCTTCCAGCCCAGTCAGTATTGCTGACCTTGCCAAGGCCCACGTGAACCGAAACTGAATGGGTTCACATTTTCGTGCGCCGGTCGAAAACAGGCTGAACGCTTTCGAAAGCCCGGAAGCCTCAGCGCTGCGCGGCGAGCCAGGCTCCGAGTGTGCGCCGCTCTGCATCCGTCATGCCGGTCAGGTTATTGGGCGGCATGGCATGGGTCATCACCGCCTGTGTCCGGATCGCGCGGGCCTGAACGGCGATCCGCTCCGGCTCATGCAGCCAGATTCCCTTGGGCGCAATCTGGATACCGGGCCAGGATGGCTCCGGCGCGTGGCACATGGCACAGCGCCCGGTCACGATGTTGGCCACCTCGGCGGGCGGCAGGTTCATTCCCGCCAGAAGTGCCGGCCTGGCCGGTTCGATAGCCTTCAGGCCGAGCCGTTCGCGCCCGCCTGGTGACGATGCCATCGCCAACCAGAAGGCAAGCCAGAGCGCAACCAGTGCAACGGCCCAGGTCCACCATGGCGATTTCGCATGGTCGGCATGGCGGACATTGTAAAAATGCCGGATCAGCGCGCCGGCGATGATGATCAGCGCCACCAGGGCCGGAATGATCGCCGAATTCGCATAGGTGACGGGGTAATGGTTCGACAGCATCAGGAACAGCACCGGCAGGGTGATGTAATTGTTGTGCGTCGAGCGTTGCTTGGCCTGCTTGCCGAGTCTCGGATCGGGCTTCGCCCCGGCCGTCAATGCGGCGATGACCTTCCGCTGGTTCGGCATGATGATGAAGAAGACATTGGCGGTCATGATCGTCGCCATCAGCGCACCGGTATGGATCAGCGCGCCACGCCCGGAGAAGACCTGGCTGAAGGCGTAGGATGCGGCAATGACATAGCCGAAGCCGAGCAGGCCGAGCACGACCTCGTTCTTGCCCAGCGGGGACTTGCAGAGCCAGTCATAGAACAGCCAGCCCAGGGCCAGCGCGGCGATGCCGATCGCGCCCGCAGCGAAGGGCGATAGCGCCATGACCGCCGGGTCGATCAGATAGAGTTCCGACTGAGCGTAATAGACCCAGACCAGCAGGAAGAAGCCCGAGATCCAGGTCCAGTAGCTCTGCCATTTATGCCAGGTCAGCTCCTCCGGCATGCGCGGCGGGGCGACCAGATATTTGCGCATCTCGTAGAAACCGCCGCCATGCACCTGCCAGGCACGTCCTCCCTCACCTGCCGGGATATCGGCCTCGGGCCGCAGGGACGCGTCGAGATGGATGAAGAAGAAGGACGCGCCGATCCAGGCGATCGCCGTGATCACATGCAGCCAGCGCAGCAGCATGCCCCCCCATTCCAGCAGATAGGCGTCAAGCATGGGAAAGCCCCACTCCCCGAGGGCGCGCAATTGATTGACAGGGCCGAATCCGGGATGGAACCTTCATGATGCGTCCAGACTAGGGTTGGCCTTTTTCCGAACGCAAGCTTCGCCACGAGCAGCACACAGCATCAGCGGCTCGGCCGGCGCATTTTCAAGGGATTGGATGGGATGGGACGCCTCTCGACGCATGTGCTCGACACGGTCAATGGCAGGCCCGCAGCAGGTCTGACGCTCGCACTCGATCGCCTGACGCCCGATGGCAAGCGCGAGCGCATCATCGAGACCACGACCAATGCCGATGGACGCACCGACCAGCCTTTGCTCACCGGAGAGGCCGTCCTGCCCGGCACCTATGAACTGACCTTTGCGCTCGGTGCCTATTTTCGTTCACTCGGCACAACCATGCCGGAGCCGGCTTTCCTCGATGTCGTGCCGATCCGCTTTGGCATCGCTGACGCCGAAGGCCACTACCATGTCCCACTCCTGGCCTCGCCCTGGAGCTACTCGACCTACCGCGGCAGTTAAGGCATCGGCCCGAAAACCGGATTGCGGCTTTCGGTAAAGCCGATGCAACACAGAAGGCCAGACATCGCCGCCCGGCCTCAATCCTGGCGCCTCCCGCCAAATCAAGATCACCCTCGCGAGCATCAGCCATGAGCGACCAGACCTACCCCCGCGACCTCGTCGGCTATGGCCGCAATGCCCCGCATCCGCATTGGCCGGGCAATGCCCGCATCGCCGTGCAGTTCGTGATCAATTACGAGGAAGGCGGCGAGAACTGCATTCTGCATGGCGATGCGGCCTCGGAGGCCTTTCTCTCCGAGATCGTCGGAGCCGCGCCCTGGCCCGGCCAGCGCCACATGAACATGGAGTCGATCTACGAATACGGCTCGCGTGCCGGCTACTGGCGGCTTTGGCGCATGTTCACCGAACGCCACCTGCCGGTGACGGTGTTCGCCGTTGCGAGTGCGCTCGCGCGCTATCCCGAGATCGTCACATCGATGAAGGAGGCCGGCTGGGAAATCGCCACCCATGGGCTGAAATGGATCGACTATCGCAGCCTCCCCGCCGAGCAGGAGCGCGCCGATATCGATGAGGCGATTCGTGTCCAGCGCGCACTCACCGGCGAAAGACCGCTCGGCTTCTACCAGGGGCGTTCATCCGAGAACACGACGCCGCTGATGATGGAGGAAGGCGGCTTTCTCTACACCGCCGACGCCTACGCTGACGAACTGCCCTACTGGATCACCGKACCGAAGGGCCCGCAGCTCACGGTCCCCTATACGCTCGACGCCAACGACATGCGCTTCGCCACGCCGCAGGGCTTCAACACCGGCGAGCAATTCTTCACCTATCTCAAGGATTCMTTCGACACCCTCTACGCGGAGGGCGACGAGGCGCCGAAGATGATGTCGATCGGGCTGCATTGCCGGCTGGTCGGCCGTCCGGGCCGCGCCGCGGCGCTGGCCCGTTTCCTCGATTATGTCCGCAGCCAWGACCGCGTCTGGGTCGCGACCCGGCTCGATATCGCCCGCCACTGGATCAGGCAGCATCCGCCGGCCGGGGGTTACCAGCCATCAAAGCTCCCGAAAGCCCTTTTCGCCGAGGTGTTCGGCCGGGTCTGGGAGCACTCGCCCTGGGTAGCCGAAACCAGCTATGACGCCGGTCTCTCGGCCCGCGAGGACAGCGCGGAAGGCCTGCACAGGGCAATGGCGAAGGCGATGCGCTCCGGTTCGCGCGACCAGCAGCGCGCGCTTCTCCTCGCCCATCCCGATCTTGCCGGGAAGCTCGCCGCCGCCAAGGAACTGACTCCGGAGTCGACGATCGAACAGGCCTCGGCCGGCCTCGACCGGCTGACCAGCGACGAGCGCGCACGCTTCACTGCGTTGAACGAAGCCTACAAGACCCGCTTCGGCATCCCCTTCATCATCGCAGTCAAGGGGCTCACCAAGAATGAGATCGTCGCTGCCTTCGAGGAGCGCCTGAAGAGCACCCCGGAGCAGGAATTCCTGACCGCGCTCGTCCAGGTGGAGAAGATCGCGCTGCTCAGGCTGCGGGATCTGTTGCCGGCGGGCTGAACTGCTCTACAGCCCGCTGACCAGATGGCCGCCATCGACGGCAACGACCGAGCCGGTCATGAAGCGGGCGGCGTCTGAGCATAGCAGCAGGAATGGGCCGTCGAGATCGGTGAGATCGGCGGCGCGGCGCATCGGGATGCGCTTGATCAGCGCCTTGCCCTCGTCGGTCTCGAAGAAGGCGCGATTGAGATCGGTGACGACATAGCCCGGCGCCAGCGCGTTCACCCTGATCTTGTGGCGCGCCCATTCCAGCGCCAGCGCCCTGGTCATCTGCACCAGTCCCGCCTTCGAAATCGCATAGGGCGCAACGCTKAGCGCCACGCGCTCGCCGAGGATCGAGGCGATATTGACGATGGCGCCGCCGCTTTCCTGCTGGGCCATCAAACGCGCGGCCGCCTGTGCGGCGAAGAAACAGCCCTTCAGATTGATGTCGAGATGCGCATCCCATTGCGCCTCGCTCAGGCTCAGCGCGCGCTCGGGATCGGCAACGCCGGCATTGTTGACCAGCAGATCGAGGCCGCCCATTGCAGCCTGCGCCTCCGGGATGCCGGTCTCGATCGCCGCGACCGATCCGATGTCGAGCGCGAGCGGCATCACCTTGCCCGGCAATCCGGCGCAGGAACGAGCCAGCTCGGACAACCGGTCGAGGCGGCGCGCAGCAGCAACGACATGCGCACCCCGCGCCGCGAGAAGCCGGGTGAAATACTCACCGAGCCCTGAAGACGCACCGGTCACCAGCACGCGCTTGCCCTGCAGATCCTCGAACATGCCGCTTCCTCACCGCTCCTCGATGCAACGCGAAGGGACACCGCCACAGTGCAGGGGTCAACCTGCCGATAGATGGCCCCTGGCGGCGGCGAACCGTGCTGCGCTGCGGAACAGGCCGGTCTCGCCTGCGTTCTGAACAAGGGTTCGGCCAGGAGGGATCACATGTTCCGGATTCTATTGATCATCGCCGTGATCGCCATCGGCTTTGACGCTGTCGTTCATCAGGGCGCCTATACCCGCGAGATATGGCTGGGCCTTGTCGGCCTGACCAACTCCCTGCTGGGCAGCATCAAACAGTGACACCTGGTTGCCGTGCATTCAGGCCGCGGCTCGCTCCTCGACGAGGGACGCGATCGCATCCAGCATCTGCGTGTCGTCCCCGGCCATTCCGTCCATCGCCGCCATGCGGATGATGACGGTGGCCGCAACCGTCTCCTCCACCGTATCCTCGGCATAGGCATAAAAGATCGTGGCGTGCTGACCGTCGCGATGGCAGCGGCCCTCGATCTGCTGCAGCTGGATCGCGCTGTGTCGCATGTCGTGGACGACCAGCGACCGCTCGCGCTCGCCGCCGGCCATCTCGCCTCGATGCAGGGAGATCGACTCCGTCACCGTAAAGACGACGACGTCGAGCGCCCCGGTCTGGAAGGCAAGCCGCGTCTCTTCATTGGCCTGCCCGGAATGCTCGCCATTGATCTCGCCGACCTTCCAGCCGCGCCCGCGCAGCATCTCCGTCAGCATCGCGCTGGTCTCGAGAAAGGCGACGGAGATCGCGACCTGTTCGTCATTGCCGAGCAGGTCTTCGACGAAATCGGCGGTGCCAGGAATACGCAGCAGGCTCGCCTTCTGGCGGAACCTGAGATCGGCCGCCCAGCCGGCCGGCTTGCGTGTCGAACCACCGGCCAGGCCGAGCTCCCGCCGGAACTCGCGCCATGTCGCGTCGTAGAGCCGCCGTGCCGACGCATCCAACGCGATCGGCGCCAGCTCACGCTGCACCTCAGGCCAGCCGGCGATCTCTTCCGGCCGCCGGCGCAATCCGATTGCGTTCTCGCCCCGGTACAGCAGATCCGACATGAGCTTCCGGTCCGCCTCGTTCGACTCCCAGCTCCAGTTCTTCCAGCGCCCCTTGGCCCGGCCAATCTTCAGGCGCTTCATCAGGGCGCGAAAACCGTCGAGATCGGCGCTCGGAGCACCGGCGGCCTGGGCCAGCAGCGATCCGAGATAGGAGAGTTCGTGCGGGGATTGGCCCGCCGTCGCGCTCATATAAATCGCGAAGCGGGCCGCCGCGGCCATCTGGCGACAGACCAGTCCCTGCTGCGAGTTCGGATTGCGGATGCGATGCGCCTCGTCGATCACCACGATCGGCCAGACCCGCTTCGGCGTCCCGAGCTTCGCGAGCTCGTTGTTCTTTGCCCGCGTCGAGCGCTTCTTGCTGTCGGTGGGGGCTGCGAGCAATGACTTCGTCCGCTCGAAATTCATCAGCGTGATCTTCTTCGGCGGCAGGCCGGAATGCGCGATGGTGCGCCGCCATTGTGGGATCGCGCCCTTGGGGCAGATCACCAGCACCTCGTCCTCCTGCATCGCGGCAACGGCGAGCCAGGCCGAAAGCGTCTTGCCGAGTCCCGTCAGATCGCCGAGCAGGAAGCMCGGCTTTCCAGCCGCCCGCGCGGCAAGGATCGCATCGCGCGCGACAAGCTGGTGCGGGTGCGGGATCATGATCTCCAACGGCGCCACGCCTCTTCCGGTCGGCTTCGTCATGCTCCCTCGGCTCCTCTCGCTTTGGCAGGCATGGCCGCCTGCCCGGTGCGCGGCGTCGCCGCCGCAGCCACGGCGTCGGCGGCCTGCAGTTCCGCGATCAACATGGTGATGAAATTTGTCACCAGCCGCGGCAGCACGCGGCCCGACATGGTCTGCACTTGCAGACTGCGCGGCGGCAACTCGCCATCCCTGAGCGGCAGCGCGACCACCGAGCCATCGCGGACCGAGGCGCCGAAGGAGATGCTGCTGGCGAACATCACGGCACCGCCGAGCTTACAGAGATGTCTGAGGCTCGCGACATTGGTCGTGACCAGAACCGGGTCGACGGTCAGGCCCCGCGCCGAGAAGTAGATATCGACGATCCTGCGCACCGTCGCCTCGCCATCGAGCACCCCGATCGGATGGGCGAAAATGTCCTCGATATGGATCGGCGTCTTGGTCGCCAGCGGATGGTGCGGCGCAACGAAGGCATAGGTCTGGGCCGCACATTGCCAGTTGATCGTGACCCCGCGCTCCGGCTGCAGCACGAAGGTCAGGCCGATATCGATCGAACCGGTGCGAATATGCTCGGTCACGACCTGCGGCGAGATGACCTTGAGATCGAAAGCAACATTGGGGTGGCGCCTCCGGAAGTTGTAAATGACTTCGGGGATGAAGCTGACGGCAAAGCCCTCGGTGACACCGAGGCGGATCAGGCCCTTGCTCGCGCTGCGCAACTCTCGGATTTCGTTGACGATCTGCTCGCTCTCGAGCTCCAGGCGCTGGGCATAGGCGGCAAGCGTCTGGCCGGCCTGGGTCAGGATCATGCCGTGTGAGCGCCGCTCGAACAGGCCGGCGCCGAGTTCCTTTTCCAGATTGGCGATCTGTCGGCTGACGGCCGAGCCGGCAACGCGCAGCCGCTGCGCCGCAGCGCTGACGGACCCTGTTCGCGCCACTRCCAGGAAATATCGCAACGCCGKAGTTTGCATGATCGGGCTTTAGCGATGCTTTGCCGGTTCGGCAACGATCCCTTCTATTCATTCTTATGGCGGCAAGCGCTTTCCTTAGGCAGATTTCAAACTGCATGCAGAGCGACGGATGACCGTTGCCGCACGTGGCTACACCAAGACGAGCGATAACGCTGCGAGGGGAAGAAGTATGAGATTTGTCACGAAGGCCATCGCGTTGGCCCTGGCTTCGACGGCTCTGGCCGCAGCGGGAGCGGCCACGCCGGCATTCGCCCAAAAGGCCGCCAATACCGTCCGCTTCGCCTATGATCAGGCACCTGAGAACGTCGACCCCTTCTTCAACAACGTCCGCATCGGCGTGATCATCGGCGCCAATGTCTGGGATACGCTGGTCTATCGCGACCCGGTCACCAACGAGTACAAGGGCCAACTCGCCAAGAGCTGGAAGCAGATCGACGACAAGACCATCGAGTTCGAGCTCCGCGAAGGCGTGAAGTTCCACAACGGCGAGGAATTCGACGCCGATGACGTGGTCTACACCCTGAATTTCGTCGCCAAGCCCGAAAGCAAGGTCGTCACCCAGGGCAACGTCAACTGGATCGAGAAGGCCGAGAAGCTCGACAAGTACAAGGTCCGCCTGACCACCAAGGAGATCTTCCCGGCTGCGATCGAGTATCTTGCCGGTCCAGTCGTGATCCATCCGAACGAGTATTACGAGAAGGTCGGCCCCAAGGGGCAGAACGAGAAGCCGGTCGGCTCGGGCCCCTACAAGGTCACGAACTACGTCCCCGGCAAGTCGATCACCCTTGAGACCAACAAGGACTACTTCAAGGATTCGCCCAAGGCGCAGGCCAAGGTCGGCAAGATCGAAATCCGCTTCATCCCCGACCGCCAGACCCAGATGGCCGAGATGCTGTCGGGCGGTGGCGACCTGATCATGCACGTGCCCAAGGATCAGGCCGACCAGCTCAAGACCGTGCCGATGCTGCAGGTCGTCTCCGGCGAGACGATGCGCATCGTCTTCATGCAGATGAACATCCTCGAGAACACGCCCTCCCCGGCGCTCAAGGATGAGCGCGTCCGCAAGGCGATCATCCACGCCATCGATCGCGAGGCGATGGTCAAGAACATCGTTGGCGACGGCTCGCGCGTCATCAATACGATCTGCTTCCCCTCGCAGTTCGGCTGCACGGACGAGGGCGCCGCGCGCTACCCCTACGACCCTGCCAAGGCCAAGGCGCTGCTCGCCGAGGCTGGCGTCAAGGACCTCACGCTCGACATCGTCGCCTATCGCGAACGCAATCAGACCGAGGCGCTGATCGGCTATCTCCAGGCCGTCGGCATCAAGACCAACCTGCGCTTCCTGCAATACGCCGCCATGCGCGAGCTGATCGCCACCAACAAGGCGATGCTGACGCACCAGACCTGGGGCTCGTTCTCGGTCAACGACGTCTCGGCCAACACACCGAACTATTTCGCCTTCCGCAGCGAKGACATCACCCGTGATCCGCAGGTCCGCGACCTGCTGAACAAGGGCAACAACTCGGTCGCGCCGGAGGTCCGCAGGGAGGCCTATAAGGAGGCGCTGAAGATCATCGCCGACAAGGCCTATGCCGCGCCGCTCTATTCGCTGCCGGTCTATTACGTCGCGAACAAGGACCTGATCTTCAAGGCCTATCCGGACGAGCTCGTCCGCTTCTGGGAAATGAGCTGGAAGTAGCACGCTCTCCGCTCAGATCGAGCCAAGCGTCTTCCCGGATCGGTGCTGACCGCGCCGATCCGGAATCCATGCCTGAGCGTCTCGGAACAGGGATTCAGATGTGGATCCCCGCTTTCCGGCGCGCTCAGGCCGGGATGACCAGGGATTCCGTTCCCCATGAACATCATTGGAAGCACCACGTGTTAGGCTTCATTCTCAAACGGCTGGGTCTGGCGCTGCTTGTCGCGCTCGCCGTCTCGGCCATCGCCTTCTTCCTGTTGCGCCTGTCGGGCGATGTCGCGGTCGCGATCGCCGGCGAAGGTGCGCAGCAGGCCGATATCAACCTGATCCGTGAGACCTACGGCCTGAACCGGCCGATCCTCGTGCAGTATCTCGACTGGCTCTGGCGGACACTCTCCGGCGATCTCGGCACGTCGATCTATTTCAAGACGGACGTCGCCTCGCTGGTGATGGCCAAGCTCCCGGTAACGCTGATCCTAGGCCTGACATCGCTCGCCTTCGCGCTGCTGATCTCGATTCCGCTCGGCGTGCTCGCGGCGATCTACGCCAATAGCTGGATCGATCGCGTTGCGCTGGCGATCGCCGTCGTCGGCCAGGCGATGCCGAACTTCTTCTTCGCGCTGATCCTGGTGATGCTGTTCTCGATCACCCTGCGCTGGCTGCCGGTTTCCGGCTCCGATAGCTGGCTGCACTACGTCATGCCGACCGTGGCGCTCGGCTATTACGCCGCGCCTGCCTTCATGCGGTTGATCCGCGCCGGCATGATCGAAGTACTCTCCGCCGACTACATCCGCACCGCCCGTGCCAAAGGGCTGCCACCCGGCAAGGTCGTGTTCAAGCACGCGCTGCGCAACGCGGTCGTCCCCGTGGTGGCGCTCGCCGCCGTCCAGCTCGGCTTCCTGCTCGGCGGCTCGGTGGTGATCGAAACGATCTTCGCGCTCGATGGGCTCGGCTACCTCGCCTATCAGAGCATTACCTACAAGGATTTCCCGGTCATGCAGGTCGTCGTCCTGCTGCTCTCGGTCGTCTACGTCCTGCTTACGCTCGCGGCCGATATCGCCAATGCCTGGCTCGACCCGCGCATCAGGGTGGCTTGATCATGAGCGAAACCGCACTCTCCGCTCCCGACGCTCCCGAGCTTTCCGAAGCCCGCAAGCTGCTGCGCCGCATGCTCGGCCAGAAGGCCTTCGTCTTCGGCGTCGGCCTGCTGCTGCTCTTCATCACAATCGCGCTGCTCGCGCCGGTTCTGGCGCCACATGATCCCTATCTGCAGAACCTGACGGCCCGCAATGTGCCGCCGTTCTGGTACGAGAAGGGCAATTGGGCCCACCCGCTCGGAACCGATCCGCTCGGGCGCGACTATCTCTCACGCCTGCTCTACGGCGCCCGGATCTCGCTGCTGATCGGCATAAGCGTCGTCGTCATCTCGGGCCTGATCGGCACGACGATGGGCCTGCTCGCCGGTTATTTCGGTGGCCGCATCGACATGCTGATGACGTTCCTGGTGACGACGCGCCTGTCGATGCCGGTGATCCTGGTCGCGCTTGCGGTCGTCGCCATCGTCGGCTCCTCGCTCTGGATCGTCATCCTGGTGCTCGGCCTGCTGAAATGGGACCGGTTCGCGGTCGTCATGCGCAGCGCAACCCAGCAGGTCCGCTCGCTCGACTATGTCGCCGCCGCCCAGGCCGCCGGCGCCTCGACCACGCGCATCATCCTCGGCGAGGTGCTGCCCAACATCGCTCCGCATCTCATCGTCGTCGCCACGCTGGAAGCGGCGAGCGCCATCCTGCTCGAGGCGGCGCTCTCCTTCCTCGGGCTCGGCGTGCAGCCGCCCCTGCCCTCATGGGGGCTGATGATCTCCGAAGCCAAGGCCTACATGTTCTTCTCGTTCTGGCTCATCGCCCTGCCCGGCACGGCGCTCGCCGTGCTCATCTTCGCGATCAACCTCGCCGGTGACGGCCTGCGCGACGTGATCTCGCCGGAGGGTCGCACCTGATGCAGGCCGCCGACAACACCGTGATTCTGGATGTCGACGGTCTCACCGTCGACATCGCCACCCCGCGCGGCCCGCTCCATGCGGTCCGCGACCTCTCCTTCAAGGTCGAGCGTGGCAAGACACTCTGCCTCGTCGGCGAGTCCGGCTGCGGCAAGTCGATGACCTCGCTTGCGATCATGGACCTGCTGCCGAAGGCTGCGAAACGCAGCGCCCGCAAGCTCGGCTTTGCCGGCGAAGACCTCGCCAGGGCTGGTGCCAAGCGCATCAACAGCCTGCGTGGCAACCGCATGGCGATGATCTTCCAGGAACCGATGACGGCCCTCAATCCGGCCTACACCATCGGCGACCAGATGACCGAGGCCTATCGCCTGCACAAGAAGGCGAGCGAGACGGAGGCACGCGAGCGCGCGACCCATCTGCTCGACAAGGTCGGCATCGCCAATGCCGCCCAGCGTCTCGGCCAGTATCCGCACCAGCTCTCGGGCGGCCTGCGCCAGCGCGTGATGATCGCCATGGCGCTGATGTGCGGCCCCGAACTGCTGATCGCCGACGAACCGACCACGGCGCTCGACGTCACCATCCAGGCGCAGATCCTGAGACTGCTTGCCGACCTCCAGCAGGAGCTCGGGATCGCCATGGTGCTGATCACGCACGACCTCGGCATCGTCGCGCGCATCGCCGACTGGGTCGGCGTGATGTATGCCGGGCAGATCGTCGAGGAAGGCCCGACGGAAGCGATCTTCCGCCAGCCGCGCCACCCCTACACCCAGGGACTGATCGACTGCATTCCTGTCCCCGGACGCACGGAGCCGGGCGGCAAGCTCGGCGTCATTCCCGGTGTCGTTCCCTCGCTCATCGGCGAGATCAAGGGCTGCAGCTTCCGCGATCGCTGTCAGCACGCTGAAGCGGCATGTGCGCAAACCCCACCCTTGCGCCACCGGCCTGACGGCCAGAGTTGGCGCTGCATCCTGGAGGACGCGGCATGAGCGGCGCTCTCTCGCCTCCCAACCTCGCGCAACCCGAGATCCTGCTCGAGGCCCGCGAGCTGACCCGTTCCTTCTCGGTCAGCCAGGGCCTGTTCAAGGGCAAGCGCACGCTGCACGCGGTCAACGGCGTATCGCTGGCGATCGCCAAGGGTGAGGTGCTCGGCATCGTCGGCGAGTCCGGCTGCGGCAAGTCCACGCTGGCGCGCATGCTGCTCGGCCTGTTGCCGCCTTCGAGCGGCGAGATCGCGCTCTCCGGCGAGAATGTCGGCAAGCTCGGGCGGCTCGGCATGGCCAGGCGGGTGCAGCCGGTTTTCCAGGACCCCTATTCCTCGCTCAACCCGCGCCGGACGATTGCCTCGATCGTCGCGCTGCCGCTCGCGGTGCAGGGCCTTGGCACAGCGGCCGAGCGGCGCAAGCGCGCCATCGACATCCTCGAGAAGGTCGGCCTTCCCAGGCGCTTCGCGGACCGGTATCCGCGCGAGCTCTCGGGCGGCCAGCGCCAGCGCGTCGCCATCGCACGTGCGCTGATCCTAAACCCCGAGATGGTGGTCTGCGACGAGCCGACTTCGGCGCTCGACGTCTCCGTGCAGTCGCAGATCCTCAACCTGCTCAACGACCTGCGTAGCGAGCTTGGCCTGACCTATGTCTTCATCAGCCATAATCTCGTGGTGGTGGAGCATATCGCGACCCGTGTCGCCGTGATGTATCTCGGCCGGGTCGTCGAGCTGACCGATACCGCGACCCTCTTCAAGGCGCCGCGCCATCCCTACACCAAGGCGCTGCTCGCCTCGGTGCTGACGCCGGAGCCGGGCAAGGGCATCCCGGAAACCGGCCTCGGCCTCGCCTTTCCCGACCCGCTCAACCCGCCGCCCGGCTGCCCCTTCCATCCGCGCTGCCCGGCGAAGATGGCGCAATGCGCGACGGTGACGCCAAAGCTGCGCCAGGACGAGAGCGGGCTGGTCGCCTGCCATCTCTACGAATCCGCCGCCTCAGGCGCGACTGCATCCTGACATCCAAGGAGACGACCATGACCCGCGCCAAGGCGATTGCGCATGCATATGACTATTTCGACAGCGGCAAGTTCAAGAGCGACCTTACGCGCCTCGTAGCGATGCCGACCGAGAGCCAGAACCCCGAGCGTGCTCCGGTTCTGAGCGAGTATCTCGAGAGGGAAATGCAGCCGCTGCTGGAATCGCTCGGCTTCACCTGCAGGACGCTGAACCATCCGCGCGCCAAGGGCCCGTTCCTTTTCGCCGAGCGTATCGAGGACCCGAGCCTGCCGACGATCTTCGGCTATGGCCATGGCGACGTGATCCGCGGCCTCGACAAGCAGTGGAGCGAGGGCCTCTCTCCCTGGACACTGACCGAGCGCGGCGACCGTTGGTATGGCCGTGGCGTCGTCGACAACAAGGGTCAGCACGTCATCAACATCAACGCCCTGCGTGCCGTCCTCGAAACGCGCGGCAAGCTCGGCTTCAACGCCAAATATCTGATCGAGATGGGCGAGGAATGCGGTTCGCCCGGCCTGCGCGAGCTCTGCACCGAGCAGAAGGAGCTGTTCAAATCCGATGTGCTGATCGGCTCGGACGGGCCGCGCCTCAATGCCGAGCGCCCGACGGTCTTCCTCGGCTCGCGCGGCGGGGTCACCTTCGATCTCACCATCACTGCCCGCGAAGGCGGCCACCATTCCGGCAACTGGGGTGGCATCCTCTCCGATCCCGCCATCCAGCTGGCCCATGTCATCGCTTCGATCGCCTCCCCGACCGGCCAGATCCGCATCCATGAGTGGGTGCCGAAAGAGTTGCCCGAGCCGGTGCGCAAGGCACTCGCCGATTGCGAGGTCGATGGCGGCCCGGACGGCCCGACGATCGATCCGGAATGGGGCGAGCCCGGCCTGTCGCCCGCCGAGCAGGTGTTCGGCTGGTGCTCCTTCGACGTGCTGGCGATGAAGTCCGGCGTGCCGGAAACCCCCGTGAACGCCGTGCCCCCGAGCGCCTGGGCCCGCTGCCAGCTCCGCTTCGTGGTCGGCATCGACCCGCAGGAGGTGCTGCCGGCGCTGCGTCGTCACCTCAAGCGCCACGGCTTCGGCATGGTCGAGGTCACGCTCGCTCGTGACGAGATCTTCAACGCGACCCGCCTCGATCCCGAGGATGCATGGGTGCATTGGGCGCTCGCTTCGATCGCCAGGACCACAGAGAAGAAGCCCGCGCTGCTGCCCAATCTCGGCGGCTCGCTGCCGAACGACATCTTCTCGGAGATCCTGGGCCTGCGCACCATCTGGGTGCCGCATTCCTATCCCGGCTGCTCCCAGCATGCTCCCGACGAGCACCTGCCCGTCGCCATCGCGCGCGAGGGACTCGGCATGATGGCGGGCCTCTACTGGGATCTCGGCGAGGGCAACACGCCKGCACTCTGAGGCCTATTCGACAGGCTTACGCGGCCCCCTGTCGGGCGGCAGATCGAACGGTGTCGCCGGAGGCCTCTCCGGCGGCACATTCGGTGGCAGCTCCGGCGGCGGATCGCGCGGGACGCCGACCGGCTCTTCCTCTGGCGGCGATTCGACCGGCGGCGCCGGCGGGACTTCTGCCGGCGTCAGAGGCGGGGCCTCGGGCGGCGGAAATGGCGGCTGCGGCACGCCCGGTGAGTTGAGCCGATCGGTGGTCGTCGCGGACATCACGAACTCCTTGTTCGGTCATCAACGCGTCGAAGCCGCGAAGGTTCGCGGCCAGCCCACCAAACGCCCCGGCATTCCGAAAGCGCCGCTCGATGGCGGCGGCATCAGTGTCATCGTACGGAGGAGCGCGGAGGAACGGCCCGCCGGTCAGGGCMCCGAAGAATCTCCGGACTCGGTCCCTGCCTTGGATCGAGAGCCATCTCCCTCCGAGAATTGATCGTCGTTCGGCGGTCGTCCCTGCGCCCAACGCTCGATCGAATGGTCGATGGCGAGCAGGGCGAGCGCGATGGCCGTGCCGGTAAGCGCCACACRCCAGTGACCAAGCCCGGCCGCAGAACCGAGCGCCGCTGTCACCCAGACGGCCGCTGCTGTCGTCAGCCCATGCGGCATGCGGTCATTCTCGCGCCGAATGATGACGCCCGCCCCCAGGAAGCCGATGCCGGTCAGGACGCCTTGCACGACGCGGCTCGCGGCGTCGGGATGGGGCGCCCCGTAGAGCTCACCGCTGAAGATGGCCGCTGCGGCCGCCGCGCCAACACCGACAAGGCCGAAGGTGCGAATTCCTGCGCTCTTGTGCCTCAGCGTCCGCTGCCAACCCACAGCGATGCCGGCAAGCGCACCGCAGAGCAGTTTCAGGACAATGTCGAGTTCGGTCAGCATGCGAAGCGAATCCCGACGCCACGGCGAAGCCTCATTTCTCTACCC
>NZ_JBFTLD010000139.1:0-16342 GCF_056396265.1 Allobosea sp. 05T422_2
GGGCCGGGGCATAGCTCGACCCTTCCCCCTCCGGCCCGTGACAGACATGGCATTCCGAATGGTACCGCCGGAAGCCGGAGTAGGTATACCAGTCGACCTTGCCGTCAGCCGTGATGTTGTAGGTCGGCGTGCCGTCCTCCAGCGTCCATTTTCCATCCTGTTCGGTCTTTGCCGGCTTGTCCTGCGACGACCCGCCGGTCGCCGGCAACAACACGGCCAAAAGAGCGAAACCTGCAAGTGCGAAGCCGATGCCGAAATGTTTCACTTTCAGCCTCTCCGGTAGCCGCTGCATCGTCGATTGTCGGCCGTGACAGCCGGGGCGGGCATCAAAAAGGCCGGCGCAACCTGTTCAGCCGCGCCGGCCATCCGTCACGCGCCGATCATGGCAGCGTGAAGACCGTTAACACACCACCGAGCGCGGTGTAGTCGCGCAGCGCGGCATAGCCGCCGACTGCGCCGAGACCGTCGGTCGGATTGGTCAAACCGGCAGCGAGACCGATCCCGGCCCAGCCACCGATGCCGGACAAGACCGCGACCTGCTGCTTGCCCTTGTGGGTATAGGTCATGACGTTGCCGATGATGCCCGACGGCGTCTTGAACTTGAACAGTTCCTTGCCGTCCTTCTCGTCAACCGCCTTCAGGTAACCTTCCAGCGTGCCGTAGAAGACCACCCCGCCTGCGGTCGCGAGCGCACCCGACCAGACCGAGAACTGCTCCGGAACCGACCAGACGATCTTGCCCTGGCCTGCATCCCAGGCGACGAAATTGCCCATGCCGCCATGGCTGCCGGGTGCCGGATACATCGAGAGGGTTGCGCCGACATAGGGTTGGCCGGCCGTATAGGACACGCGGAACGGCTCGTAATCCATGCAGACATGGTTCGTCGGCACGTAGAACAGACCCGTCCGCGGCGAATAGGCGGCCGGTTGCTGGTCCTTGGAGCCCAGCGCCGCCGGGCAGACGCCCTTCGTGTTCTTGTCCTGGCCGGTCTGGAATGTCGACATGGCCGACACGACCTGCGGACGGCCATATTGCGGGCTGTTCTTGTCCATCACGACCCCGGTCGTCCAGTTGACCTTCGGGTCGAATTTCTGGGCGACGAGCAATTCACCGGTGACACGATCGAGCGTGTAGCCAAGCCCGTTGCGGTCGAAATGAACGAGCGCCTTACGGGGCTGGCCGCCAACCGGGATATCGGCGAGGATCATCTCGTTGACGCCGTCATAGTCCCACTCATCGAATGGCGTCATCTGGTAGGCCCATTTCGCGACGCCGGTGTCGGCATCACGGGCAAAGATCGACATGGTCCATTTCTGGTCGATCGGCTTGCCGTCGGCGCCGGCGCGCTGCACCGGGTTCCAGGTCGAGGGATTGGCGGTGCCGTAGAAGAACAGGTTGGTTTCCGGATCATAGGAATACCAGCCCCAGCTCGAGCCGCCGCCGATCTTCCACTGATCGCCCGTCCAGGTCTTCAGCGAGGAATCCTTGCCGACCGGCTTGCCGAGCGACGTGGTTTTCTCAGGATCGATCATCATCTCGCTGTCGGGGCCGGTCGAATAGGCCCGCCAGAGCTGCTTGCCTGTCTTCATGTCGTAGGCGGTGACATGTCCCCGCACGCCGAATTCCGCTCCGGAAATGCCGACGATGACCTTGTCCTTCACCGGCAGGACAGTGGCCGTATTGGTCTCGCCCTTCTTCGGATCGCCGTTGACGACCTTCCAGATTTCCTTGCCGGTCTTGGCATCGAGCGCCACCACCGTGGTGTCGGCCTGATGCAGGAAGATCATGCCGTCCGCATAGGCGACACCGCGATAGACCGTATCGCAGCACATCACCGGAATGACCGACGGGTCCTGCTTGGGCTCGTATTTCCAGAGGATCTTGCCGTCCTGATCCAGATCGAGCGCATAGACGATGTTTGGAAACGGCGTGTGGACATACATCGTGCTGCCGATGACCAGGGGCGCGCCTTCATGGCCGCGCAGCACGCCGGTCGAGAAGGTCCACGCCACCTTCAGATTCTTGACGTTGTCTCGATTGATCTGGTCGAGCTTGGAATAACGCGTATTCGCGTAGTCGCCAGTCTGGATGGCCCATTGGTTTGGATCAGATGTCTGCTTGATCACATCAGAATTAGCCAGCGCGAGCGCTGGAAAGGCCACGGTCGTCAACAAAGCTGTCGATTGTATAAGCTTGCGCATGACGTTCCTCCTGGCGTTTTTTGTCTGCTGCGATAGCGCTCCATAGCGTGGTCACGGCTGAACACCCGAAGCGTCCAGGCGTTTCGGCATGCGTTCAGGCTACGACTGCATCAACGCCAACCGGGCGTCAGTCATAGAAGCCGATTTCTACCGGTGCATGTGTAAGCCCTTTTTCGATGACGGACAAGATCGCAGCAAGATTCCATCCCCTCCAATCCTACAAAATTACGCCCAAACACGATCTGGACACGCGCCAACACGTCACGATTACTGACCTACGCAAATGCAATCGCAATGAATGCTGCATCGCACAATTCAGGGAGGAGACAGATCAACTTGAGACACGGCACGACCTAAGCGCGAAATGGCACTGCCTTCTTCCGCATGCTAAGAGAGCGGATGGCCGCCGCTGCCCTGCCATCGCGCCCGGATCTGCGATCTTCGCTGCGCGCCCTCAATCGGCGGCCATGTGCAAGACGGGGCCGGCGCATCCGGGCTGTGCTGGGAGCGATGCTCTGTCTCGCACTGGCACTGCCTGGCCGTGAAGGCGGACCCGTTTCCCCGGCGGCGGCCCAGACAACCCCGGCAGCCCTGCCCTTGAGCGTCACCGAGATCGCGCCTGGCGTTTTCGTGCATCAGGGCGCTTATGCGCTCTTTGCGCCGTCAAATCGGGGCGACATCGCCAACCTGTCCTTCGTGATCGGTCGCGATGCCGTCGCCGTGATCGACACCGGCGGCAGCCTGGCCATCGGGCAGGCGCTGCGCGCCGCGATCCGGACGGTGACCGACAAGCCCATTCGCTACGTGATCAACACGCATATGCATCCCGACCATCTGTTCGGGAACGCCGCCTTTGCCGATGACCGGCCGGAATTCATCGCCCATCACAAACTGGCGCGTGCCTTGGCCGCGCGGGCCAAGCGCTACCTTGCCCTCAACGCGCAACTGCTCGGTCCGGACGCCTTTGCCGGCACCCGCCTGATCGCGCCGACGCGTGCCGTCGAGGACCAGTCGGTCATCGATCTCGGCGAACGCGAGCTCATCCTCGAAGCGCAACCGACGGCGCATACCGACAACGACCTGACCGTTCGGGATACGGCCTCGGGAACACTCTTTCTCGGCGACCTGCTCTTCATGCGGCATGTCCCGGCCCTCGACGGATCGATCCGCGGCTGGCTGGCGCTGATCAGCCGCCTCGAACAGGTCGCGGCAAAGCGTGTCGTGCCCGGCCATGGGCCACCGGCGGCGGCCTGGCCCGAGGCCGTGCAACCGCAGAAGCAGTACCTGCAAAGAATTTCCGCGGATGTGCGGCGCATGATAAAAGAGGGACGATCGATTGCCGAGGCCGCCGCGACCGCCGGGCTCTCCGAGAAGGAGAGCTGGCTCCTGTTCGACGAGTTCAACGCCCGCAATGTCACGGCCGCGTTTGCCGAGCTTGAATGGGAGTGATCGCAGCGCCGCCAGCCTGAACCGGAGGATGCCATGACTGAGCTCATCGCACGCCGCAGCGTCCTTTATCTTGTCGGCGCCATGGTCACGGGCCTGCCGGTTACGCTGGCGCGGGCCGAGGACGATCCCTGGCCCGGCCTCCACCAGGACGTGTTCCAGAACCGGCCGATCAGCGAGGAGGACGGGCTGGTGACGCTGGAAGCGCCCGTGCGCGCCGAAGACGCGGCCCTGGTTCCGCTGACCGTGAAAATCGACCGCGACAAGGCATCGGCCCCGCTCACACTGACCTTGCTGATCGACAAGAACCCGGCGCCGGTTGCCGCCACCTTCTTCTTTGGCGAGGGCTCGGGCGAGATCATGCTGTCGACGCGCGTACGGATCGACGCCTATTCGAATGTGCGCGCCGTGGTCGAAACCAGCACCGGGGCGCTGCACATGACCACCAAATATGTGAAGGCATCCGGCGGCTGCTCGGCGCCGGCACCGAAGGATGCCGAGCTCGCCGAGGCCGAACTMGGCAAGATGCAGCTGCGGCAATTCGAGGCAAGCCTCCCGGCCTCGACCTCCCGCGAGGCGCAATTGATGATCCGGCACCCGAATTATTCCGGGATGCAGATGAACCAGCTGACCGGCTACTACATCCCGGCGAAATTCATCACGGATGTCGAGGTAAAGCGCGGCGATGCGCTCGTCTTCCGCATGGAGGGCGGCATCTCGCTAAGCGCGGACCCCAATATCCGCTTCACCTTCCGGTCGACAGGTCCTGATGATGTGCTCACCGCGGTCGCGAAGGATACGGACGGCCGCGTGCTGCACGGCAGCTGGCCGGTCAAGAGCGGAAAGGAAAGCTGATCACGCAGCCCTATAACCCAGCCAGACGCGCCCGCAGGACAGCCGCGCTTGTCGCGCTCTGCCTGTTCTGCACGCCCATGCCGGCGGTCGCCGAAGCCAAGCTGACCGTTCGCGAGGTTACGCAGCGATTGTTCCAGCTCGCGCCCGGCGCGCGTGCCGATCTCGGCGGACAGGATTTGCGCGGCCTCGATCTGAGCGGCCTCGATTTCCGGCGGGCGCGGCTCGCCGGCAGCGATCTCTTTGGCGCCGATCTGGTTCGTGCCGATCTTTCTGGAACCGATCTGCACGGTGCCCGGCTCGACCGGGCGGTGATCATCGGCACCGATTTCAGCGGCGCCGACCTCTCCGACGCGACCCTGCTGCTGCCCAGCGCCGTTTCGAGCCTGTCCTATGATGCAAGCGAAGCGCCTCGCTTCCGGAACGCCAATCTTGCACGCGCCGTCATTGTCGCCCACCTGAGCGGCGCCGATATGCGCGGAGCCGACCTGACCGCAGCCGTCTTCAACTATGCGGATATGCGGGGAACGCTGATGACCACGCTACGCACCGAGCTCTTCGGCTGCGACCTGACAGGCGCGATCCTGCGCCATACCGACCTGACAGGCATCGTGCTGCGCTTTGCCAAATTGCGGCATGCCGATCTGACCGGGGCGATGCTGGTCAATGTCGATCTGTCCAAGGCCGACCTCACCGCCGCGGATCTGAGCGAAGCCGATCTGACCGGCGTCGATTTCGACGGTGCGATCCTGACCGGGGTGAAGGGCCTGGAGAGCGCCCGGGGCCTCGCCCTGGCGCATAATCTCGACAAGGCGGTAAGGTAGCTCAGTCGAACGCGTTGCGGAGCACATGCCGGTGCTGTTGCTCGATCGATCTGTTCGCCCTTTGCTTATCGCCCTCGCGGCCGCGCTGGTGATGCAGCCCGGCGCCCGGGACGGCAGCGCTGAATCGCGGGGAAGCGTCGATACCGCCCTCATCCTGGCAATCGACGTGTCGAATTCCGTCGATGCGCGGCGCTATCGGCTGCAGATCGACGGCATCGCGGACGCGCTCGATGCCCCCTCCGTGCAGGCGGCCATTCTCGGCGGGCCGCGCCAGGCGATCGCGATCAGCGTCATCCTCTGGGCCGACAAGCCTAGCTTCTCGATTCCGTGGGTCAGGGTCGCCAGCGCCGCCGATGCGCGGGCGCTGGCAGGCAAACTGCGCCGGCTCGCCCGGCAAGGCGGCGAATTCACCTGCGTGGCGCAGATGATGCGCTTCGTCGCCGACAAGATCACGCCGCAAATCCCGATGCGGGCGACGCGCGTCCTCMTGGATGTGTCGGGGGACGGACAAGAAAACTGCAACCCCGAGGCCGCCCCGATGCAGGTTCGCGATGAACTGGTCGCGATCGGCCTGACCATCAACGGGCTGCCGATCCTGGAAGGGAGCGAGGCTGAGACGCTCGCGCGCTGGTATGGCGAGAACGTCGTCGGCGGCCCCGGCGCCTTCGTGCTCCCGGCGCAGGGATTTGAGGATTTCGGGCGGGCCTTCCGGCAAAAATTCATCACCGAGATCAGCGCATGGCCCGCCGCTCCGGGCCGCCCGCCCTCGCGCCTTGCCGCGCATGAACAGCCCTGATCGGCCCTCGCCAGTGAGTTTCCGGACAGACGGCGGGCTCTGTTTGCAACAGGCTGCCGGCGGGTGTAGGCTCCCGGCGCCTACTCTTGAGAAGGCTGGCGACGATCTGGAGAAACCGATCATGCGCAAGTGGAAAAAACCCGCAATCATCGAAGTGACAGTCGGCTGCGAAGTGACGTCTTACGCTCCGGCACAGTTCTGAAGCGTCCGTTCTGAGTAACAGGCCGTCGACCCGGGAGCGGTTGCGGGCGCTGGCGCCCGGTTCCGCCGTCGGGGATGGCTGCCACGATGGGATTGTTGGTGTCCGTTCACGTGTCAGGCGGGAAGCCGTCGGGTGCGGTCGCAAGCGGCGTCTATTTGTGAGCATCGCGGATGGCGGGCTCATAGCCGCGCGTGCTGTGCCCTGCGCTTGCTGTCACACGATGGGCGGTCCGGCGCGCGCTCGACAGTGGAGGCGACGGGTTGAGGTGCCCCCCAGCCGTGGCGGCGTGGTCGCGGCAGGTCTGGCGTCGATCCCGCCATCGAGCCCCTGGCACCGATACGCTTGACGAACCTGAACGAGGCGCTGGCCCATGACTGCTGGCATTACGACCGCTGACGTCGCGAGCATCGTCCCGGTACTGCCCCGTGGCGTGCGCCTGCGCTTTGATGATAGCCGCCGGCAATGGTTCCTTCTCGGTCCCGAGCGCGTGTTCGAGCCCGATGAGATGGCGCTCGAGATCCTGCAGCGCATCGATGGGGTGAGTTGCGTCGAAACCATCGTCCAGGATCTGGCGACGACCTTCGACGCGGACCGGGACGAGATCGCCGCCGACGTCATGACGTTCCTGCGCGGCCTTGCCGATCAAAGGATGGTCGACCTGTGAGCGATGTCGAGACGCTTCCACAGACCCAGCCTGCTCGGCCCGAATTGCAGCCGCCGATGGGTTTGCTGGCGGAGTTGACGCATCGCTGTTCCCTGCGTTGCCCCTATTGCTCCAACCCGCTCGAGCTCGACAGGCGCTCGGGCGAACTCGCGACCTCCGAGTGGAAGCGGCTGATCGATGAGGCTGCCGCGCTCGGCGTGCTGCATATCTATTTCTCGGGCGGCGAGCCGATGCTGCGGCGCGACATCGCCGAACTGGTCGCATATGCGCATCAAGCCGGGCTCTATACCAACATGATCACCTCCGGCGTCGGCTTTCAGCCGGCCGTGCTGGACGCGGTCACTGAGGCGGGCCTCGACCATATCCAGCTTTCCATTCAGGCGATCGATGCCGAAACCTGCGATCGCGTTGCCGGTTACACGGGCGCGTGGCAGCGCAAGCATGAAGTCGCTGCCGCCATCGCCCGGCTCGGATTGCGGCTCACCGTCAATGCCGTCGTGCATCGGGACAACGTGCAGCAGATTCCGGCCTTCGTAGAGCTTGCGGAAGAATGGGGTGCTGCGCGCATCGAGATCGCGCATGTGCAGTATTACGGCTGGGGCCTGGTCAACCGCGCCAGGTTGATGCCGACGCGCAAGCAGGTCGAAGCTGCGATGGTGGATGTCGAGGAGGCAAGAAGCCGCACGGCCGGGCGCCTCGTCATCGATTGCGTGCTGCCCGATTACTATGCCCGCTACCCGAAAGCCTGCATGGGCGGCTGGGGCACGCGGTTGATGAACATCACGCCGACAKGGCGCGCCCTGCCCTGTCATGCGGCCGAGACGATAGCGGGGCTGGTCTTCGACAATGTCCGCGACGCCAGCCTGTCGGAGATCTGGTATCGCGGCAGGGCGTTCAATGCCTTCCGCGGCACGGACTGGATGCAGGAGCCCTGCCGCAGCTGTGCGCGCAAGGAGCTGGATTTCGGTGGCTGCCGTTGCCAGGCCATGGCGCTGGCCGGCGACGCGGCCGCGACCGACCCTGCCTGCTCATTGTCGCCRCTGCATCGCGAGGTCGTTGCGCTGGCGGAAGCCGAAGCCGCCTCCGAGCGCAGCGATTTCATCTACCGGACCTATCAGGGCGTTTGACGCAACCGTCTCCAGGCGCCCCTCGCGTCAAATGTCCTTCTCATCCGCGCCGGCGCAGCGCCAGCGGACGACGCGCCAGTCGGGATGTTCGCCATTCCATTGCGCGACATAGGGCGCCGCGCTCTTCGCGCACTGGTTCGGCGAGACAGTGATCGCCAGCGGAATCCGCTCATTCCGGCAAATCGAGGGGTCCGTGACGAGGCAAACCGAAATGACGATCGCAAGCATCGACTGCTCCCCCACTTTTGCGTGGCCCAGCCCGTCCGACGACGAGGCAGACCGCGCGCCAGCCGCCATCGGAGAGGCTCATCCTACAGGTCTTTGACGGGAAATGCGAAGACCAACGGGCAGCGCATAGGGGAGGCTGCCGCGCTGGAGCATCTGCCTGAACCGCCAAGAGCGGATCATGCTTGTGATCAGCCTCGGGGACCGCTCGCAAGGCTGCCCCGTTCGACTGGCGGGGCGTGGCCGAAGCCCGCAGGATCACCGGCCTGCCTTTGGATGGCCGAAGGCGGCATGCCGTAGCGCTTCTTGAACAGATGGGTGAAATGCGAGGAGCTGCTGAAGCCCCAGGAAAAGGCGATATCGGTCAGGGTCTTGCCCGTTCGCGAACCGAACTCGAGCTCTTCCAGGCATTTCTCCAGACGCTCTTGCCAGATGTAGCTGGTGATCGTCGTGCCTTCATCGGCAAAGGACATGTGGAGATAGCGCTTCGTGCAATCCAAGGCCGACGAGAGCTGCTCGATGCCCAGGTCCGGATCGCTCAGGTTCTCGCGAATGAAGGCCTTGATCCGGGATGAAAGAGCCGCGCGCCCCGAGGTCCTGAAGGACGTTTGCGAAAGGAAGGGCATCAGCACGAGATCGAGCAAGGTGTCGGCGACCTGGACTTCGCAGCCCGCCGCCAGTGCCGGGGCCTCGTTAAAGGCGGACAGGACGAAATCATGGGCCAGGCGGCCCGCGCCTTCGCGAGCCGAAACCTGTTGCGCCAGGAGCGGATCGAGCGACACGCCACGTTGCTCCAGCAATTGCCGGGGTATGATGACGACATGATGCTTCGTCAGGGCCGCGCTCGTGATCACATGGGGCCTGGACACGTCGTAGATCAGACAGTCGCCGGGCGTGATGACGCAATGGCGGCCATCCTGCTCGAACAGCGAGGTGCCATCGGTCTGAAACAGCACCTTTATCGGGCGACCGCCCAGCTCAGTGCATGAAGCGGGGTGCGCGATCCGGTGTTGGCTGACCTCGATCTGGCAGAGCCGCAGCCGCCGGATCGTCGCATAATCGATATGCCCGTCGATCGTGCCGGCCCCGAAGGCATCGACGCGAAGCGGCCCGCATAGCGTGCCCAGCGCCTGAGCCCAGTACTCGGACCGCAGCGGAGCCGCTGTCGTGGCGGTGCTCAAGGATATGATCGCGTGGGTCATTGTCGCGCATTCCGCTTCGACCGTGCCACTCTACATCGCCGCCCCCTCACAAGGAATGGCCTTCGGCGCGTCCGGCCGGGGCGTGTCTTCGCGGGCAGACAAGGGATGCTTCCCTTTAGGGCAAGCGTCGCGAAGAGAAAAATACCACATTGCACGCCGGACATGCGCCATCAGACGCATGTAGACGAGCACCGGATTTCCATGCGCGGGATCGAGGTGGTTCCAGACGCGTGATCATACCGGCGACAGGGAGGACGAAATCATGACCCAGACCGTTGCCATCCATCCCTCGATCGATCGCGGCCTCCCGCCGGCTTCCGCCGATTTCAAGGGCGGAACGCTCGTCTGCAAATGCACGGACCGCCCGGTAAAGGTCCGCGTCGACTCGCAATCGGCCCATAATCACGCCTGCGGCTGCACGAAATGCTGGAAGCCCAAGGGCGCGTTGTTTGCGATGGTCGCGGTGGCGCCGCGCAACAAGGTGACCGTGATCGAGAATGGCGACAAGCTCGCGATCGTCGATGAGTCCGCCACGATCCAGCGCCACGCCTGCAAGGGCTGCGGCGTCCATATGTACGGGCGCATCGAGAAGGCTGCCCATCCGTTCTACGGGCTTGATTTCGTTCATACCGAATTGTCGCCGGAAACCGGCTGGTCGCCCCCGGAATTTGCCGCCTTCGTTTCCTCGATCATCGAGTCGGGGGCCGATCCGGCCAATCAGGGCGCGGTACGCGCACGCCTGCGCGAAATTCGCCTCGAGCCCTATGATTGCCTCTCCCCGCCCCTGATGGATTTCATCTCCACCCATATCGCAAAGGCGTCGGGGGTTCTGAAATCCTGATCGGGATTGCTTGGGAGGGCCCGGGTCATGAAGACACGCGCAGCCGTCGCCTGGGAGGCGCGGAAGCCGCTGACCATCGAAACGGTCGAGATCGGCGGACCGAAGGCGGGCGAGGTCCTGGTCGAGGTGATGGCGACCGGCATCTGCCACACCGACGCCTACACGCTGTCGGGCATGGATTCGGAGGGCAAGTTCCCGGCGATCCTCGGCCATGAGGGCGCCGGCATCGTCCGCGAGGTCGGCGCCGGCGTGACCACGCTCAAGGTCGGCGACCACGTCATTCCGCTCTACACGCCGGAATGTCGGAATTGCAAAAGCTGCCTGTCACGCCGCACCAATCTCTGCACCGCGATCCGCGCGACGCAAGGCCAGGGCGTGATGCCGGACGGCACCTCGCGCTTCTCCTGCAACGGCGGCGAGGTCTTCCACTATATGGGCTGCTCGACCTTCGCGAATTTCACGGTGTTGCCGGAGATCGCCGTGGCTAAGGTCCGCGACGACGCGCCCTTCGACAAGATCTGCTATATCGGCTGCGGCGTGACGACGGGGATCGGCGCGGTGATCTACACCGCCAAGGTCTGGCCCGGCGCCAATGTCGTGGTCTTCGGGCTCGGCGGTATCGGCCTCAACGTCATCCAGGGCGCCCGCATGGTCGGCGCCGACAAGATCATCGGTGTCGACATCAATCCGGGCAAGCGCGCCATGGCCGAGAAATTCGGCATGACCGGGTTCATCAATCCGGCCGAGATCGGCAACGACAAGGTGGTGCAGGCGATCGTCGATCTGACCGGCGGCGGCGCCGATTTCTCCTTCGACGCGACCGGCAATACCAACGTGATGCGCCAGGCGCTGGAATGCTGCCATCGCGGCTGGGGTGAATCGATCATCATCGGGGTCGCCGAAGCCGGCAAGGAAATCGCGACCCGGCCGTTCCAGCTCGTCACCGGGCGGGTCTGGAAGGGCACGGCCTTCGGCGGCGCGCGCGGGCGCACCGATGTGCCGAAGATCGTCGACTGGTACATGGAGGGGAAGATCAATATCGACGACCTGATCACCCACAAGCTCAGCCTGGACGAGATCAATCACGGCTTCGACCTGATGCATGAGGGCAAGTCGATCCGAAGCGTCGTGGTCTACTGAACCGGTCGTCCGAAGCCCCGGCAGCTGGGACATCGCCAGATCAGAAGCAGCGCAATTCGCCTTCGATCTGTGCCCGCTTCAGGCGTGCGACCTTCTCGCGCATCAAGGGCATGGAGATAAACATCGAGGCGTTCTGACCGCCGCGCTGGCGCACGGACATGATCGTCTCGGCTTCCTCATAGGCCCTATAGGGCAGCACAGACGCGATCACGTCGATCGAGCACGAGCATTTCTCCAGCGCCGTACGGGTCTGGCCGTTCGCGGCCATGCACCCGAAGATGTAATCGGCGCGTGCGACCGTCGGATAGTCATTGACCGGCGTCTCAGCTGCGCCGCCATTGCCCGCAGCGAGGATCGTCGCCAGCAGCCCCCCGGCCAGAGCCGTCAGAAACCCGTGGTGCCGCGCTCCTGCCGTCCCGACCGTGCTCATGGCTGGGCGCTCGCCGATTTCAGGACGATGCGCTCCTCGAGTTTCGGCGCATCCGGCAATGTGCTGACGAACCTTGAGGTCATTTGGAGCAGCATGCCAGGCGCGGCCTCAGCCACCAGAATCTCGAACTGGCTGTCCTCATAGCCGAGCATCCGCCCGATATTGGTATCGTCGACAAAGGGCCTGACGGTGATCCGCGTCGCATCCAGCGTCTTGCCCTCGAATTCGACCTTGGTGGCCTCGCTTGTTGCCTTGTCGCGCAGGCCGGCGCGCAGCCGGTCCTTGAAATAGGGCGTCGTTCCACCGGTGAGCTGCGCCATGTTGCTCACTGCCCGATCGAGGAAGATGACGAGCACCGGATTGCCGGTCAGATCGGTAATCGACATAGGCTCGCGCGCCCGCTCGCCCGTGAACAGGCGCAGGTCGACATTGCGGCTGCCGTTGGCTGCAACGGATCTGACCACGAGCTTGATATCGTCGCCGAAGGGCTCGCCCAGCCGTTTCGTGTCGGAGGGCAAGCGCTCAAGCCGATAGGTCAGCTCCGTGCCCGAAGACACGCCGGAAAGATGAGGACGCGCGAACAGGATATCGACCGGCGTTTCCTGCGCCTGCGCCGGCCATGGCGCGATCGCCAGCACCAGAGCCATGACCTGGCAGAGCAAGACGGCGAAAGCTTTTCCGCTCACGATCGCATCTCCCTGACATCATAGCAGGTCGAGCAGGCCACGCAGGCAGCAGGATAAGGCTTGGCGCCCGGCGCAGCAATCAGCTTTGCAGGCTCAGCCGCTCAGGACCGCGATGATCAGCGCGCCGGCACGAAGGCGCCGGGCGGAATATGGCCAGGCTCGACATAGGCGTGATGGAGCGCATCCAGCATGGCCCAGAGCACGTCGCATTTGAATTCGAGCGCCGCGATCACCGCCTCCTGCTCGGCCGGCGTGCGGGCATGGGCCGTGACATAGGCAAGCGCGGTCTCGACATCGCGCCGCGCCTGTTCCGGGCGGGCGGTGAAATAGCTCAGGCTCTCCGGGCTGACGAAGTCGTAATGCGCMAGCATGCCTTCGACGCGGTGGCGGATGACCTTTGGCGAAAACAGCTCGGTCAGGGAGGACGCGACGGCTTCGAGCAGCGGGCGCTCGCGCACGAAATTGACATAGGCCTCGACCGCAAAGCGCGTCGCCGGCAGCACGCCGCGATGGGCCTGCACATCGGCGCGTGCCAGGCCCAGGCTTTCGCAGAGCCTGAGCCAGCGTTCGATGCCGCCCTCACCGTCCCCCTCGCCATCATGGTCGACGAGACGCTGGCGCCAGGCCCGGCGGAGCGCGGGGTCGTGGGTCCGGGCGATCAGGAACGCGTCCTTCACAGGGATATGGGCCTGGTAGGTGAAGCGGTTGAGAGCCCAGGCCTGGACCTCGCCCTTCGTGCACCGTCCGGAATGCAGTCTGGTGTGGAAGGGGTGCTTGTCGTGATAGCGCGCCTCTCCGACCTCGCGCAGGCGCTGTTCCAGTTCCTCGGGCGATAGCAAAGCAGTCACAGCCGCACCTCCATGCCGTCATAGGCCACCGCGATACCCGCGGCTTCGATCACGAGACGCTCCGGCGACCCCTCGATCAGCGCCGAATTGGTGTTGTTCAGATGGATATAGATCTTTTGCGCCGCAGGCAGCTTGGCGAGCCAGGACAGCGAGCCGCCAGGGCCCGTGATCGGCATATGCCCCATCCTCCGACCGGTCTTTTCGCCGACGCCGCTGCGGATCATCTCGTCATCCGTGAACAGGGTGCCGTCGAAGAACACCACGTCCGCGCTTTCGGCCGCGTCACGAACGCTGTCGGACAAGGCGGCACAGCCCGGGATATAGACAAGCGAGCGCCCTGCGCCGCCGATCCGGATGCCCGCCGCTTCGCCAGCCTCGGACTCGAGCCGGGATGCGCTCTCCTCGAGATAGAGCGGTGCCTTGCCGGGGACCGGAAACAGCTCCGCCGTCAGTCCGCCAGCCAGCGCGATGGGGTTCGCGGCCGTCGCGATCATGCGACGCGCCGGCACGGCGGCGAAGATCGGGTTGGCCTCGATCGCCTCAAGGACCGGTGCGAGCGCGACCAGATCGAACGGATGCCGCTCGCGCAGCGTGAGCAGCCCGGCGACATGGTCGATCTCGGCGCTGCTGAGAATGACCGTGCCGATCGGCGACTGGCGCTCGGCGCGCGGCCACAGGGCCGGCGTCGTCCGGATCTGGCTGCCAAGATCGGGGGACGCGTTCAGAACGATCCAGCTCTCGTCATCGAGCGTCACCGCGAGGCTCGATTGCGTCCGCCAGGGCGCGCGGGGATCCCTGCTCCAGGCCAGCGCGCAGACCCGGCACCGGCAATTCCATTGCGGAAAACCACCTCCCGCAGCCGCGCCAAGAACGATGGCTTTCATCGGGGCGCCTCAGGCAGCCGGCTTCCCGCAAGTGCACGGCGCGAAAGACTGCATTGCCCGCGCTGTTGCACACGCCGTTGCTTCCACTCCGCATGCGACCCAGGACATGTCCGGCTCCTTCGATTGTGCTAAGAACGGAATGGTGCTGACAAAGACTGCCTTCACGCTCCGGACGCGAGCCTCCGGCATCGCGATCACCTCAGCGACGATGGCAGCGGTTCTGTCTTCTTCACGTCCGCGCCCGTGTTACTGTCGACCTTGGCGATTGCTGGGTATCATTACAGAGGGAGAGGCTTCGGGCCAGTCCTTGCCCGGTCTGCAATATCACGCCAGCTCCCGGCAAAGACGGAGAGACCCGCGATCGAATATCTGATGGCGCGAGCGACGATCCAACGAAGGTCGACTGATCCCAGGTTATTCCAAAGCAACAAGAACGGGGAGGATGAGATGCATCTGCTGTGGTTCTTGCTGGCGGGCCTGCTCGGGTTGAGCCAGGCGACGGCCGCCGACCTTGTGAAGGGCCGGACAAATCTGCCCGAACTGGTGCTCGGGAATGACGAAGGCCGCGACTACGTCGTCTCCCAGAAGCAGATCGAGATGGAATCCGGCAAGTCCTACCGCCTCTCCGTCACGGCGAAGGGCGGCAAGGAGTACAAGTTCTTCGCACCGGAGTTCTTCCGGAACAGCTGGATCAACCAGATCGTCATCAACCATCTCGAAGTGCACATGCAGGGTGCGCCTCATCATCTCGAGTTCGACGACCAGGGCACGATCCATGTCGAGTTCGTGGCGATCCGGCCGGGCGAGTACCCCTGGTATATCCAGGGCCTGGAGGCTCAGGGGATGACCGGCACCTTCATCGTGAAGTGACGGAGGCAAGCCATGCGCATGCTCGCTCTCACCTCCGTCCTGACCCTGGTGCCGATCCCGCAATGGCCGATGACAGGTCGGAATGCACGAACGGCATCGTCATGATCCAGGCCGAGATCGCCAGGAAGCCGCCGGCGGCCACCCTGCGCAAACTGGAGACGGCGTTGCGCGTCGCGCGGCGCGAAGAACAGGAGGGCGAATTCGACGAGTGTCTCGATGCGGTCAACGACGCCCGCAAGGCACTGGGACGATGAGCGCTTGTTCCTCATGGACCGGGCTCAGCCGTGGCAACGCGGGCGACCGATCTCCGGCCCCCCGAGCGCCCAGCGCTGAAGCGTGGTCTTCGCTAGGTTTAGCGGCTGGTTGAGCCATGGCCGCCGTAGCCACGCTCAGTTTCATCGAGCGTCGCCCTTTCGACAAACGCAACGCCGCTGACCGGCGCCACTACCATCTGAGCGATGCGGTCGGCACGCTGGATTAAAAATGGTGCCTTTCCGTGATTGATCAGAATGACTTTGATCTCGCCTCGATAGTCTGCGTCCACGGTCCCCGGTGAATTGAGAACTGTGACGCCAAATTTGGCGGCGAGTCCCGAACGAGGCCGGATTTGGGCCTCGTAGCCCTTGGGTAAGGCGATGGCGAAACCGGTGGGTATTGTCGCGGTCATGCCCGGAGCAAGGGTCACGACCGTACCGGGAGCAATAGCAGCAGGCAGATCAAGACCCGCCGAGCCAACAGTCTGCGATCGAGGGATCTCAAGCCCTTGTCCATTTTCAAGCCGGCGCAGGCCGACGCTGACACGCCTGTCGTTCCTCAAAATTCTACCAGCGAGCTTACCGAGTAAGTTCGACTTCCCCCCAGGCGTTGGCCAACAGAGCCGCGGATCGTGCGTAGGACAGTAAACGGGAGAGTGCCGGTTATCGAGCACCTAGGCGGCCTTGGCGCCCCCGTCGCCGCAACCTTCGGTTACTGGTTATGTGTCCGAGGCCTTAGGTGTTCAGTCCCGGCATTTGATGGATTGGATCGAGCCTGAATCGTTCTGGCTCTGAAGTCCAGCATTTGCAGATGAACTCGTAGGGTGTGAGCCCCCTAAGGGTCTTCAGC
>NZ_JBFTLD010000140.1:0-16220 GCF_056396265.1 Allobosea sp. 05T422_2
GGTCATGCCCAGGACATCCGCTGCCGAGGCTGCGCTGGTCCTGGAACGCATGCTCATCGTCGTTCGGGCGATGAAGCCGCAAGGCGGCCATGGCGATTTTCGTTGCACCTTTTCGGCAGGAATCGCCGAGACGGATCCGACGGATGTATCGCTGAGCCTGTACGCACGTGCCGACAAGGCCCTCTATGCCGCCAAGTCGAGAGGCCGAAACTGCATCGTCGCGGCCGAAGGCGAAGCCGAGCGATCCCCCCAATCGATCGCGCCGTAGCGCGCAATTCTCATTTACAGCCGGGAGACACCGCCATCGCTCGCAACGTCTCGCGAGGATGATCTGGAGGGCGAGCGGGCCAAGCCATGACGGCCGGAGCTGGACTGAAAGCGCGCCGGCGGGCGTGGCGACTGTGAAGCGGCCACCGGATCGGGATGGCGTGGGCAGTGCAGATTCCACGTTTGGAATCGGCTGGTTGGCCAAAGCATCTCCATCGGAATACTAGGCCACTCCTGCAGTAAAGGACGGTCGATTATTGAGGTTCACCGATGTGGATTGTTGTGCAACAATTGTGAGGTGAAATGCCGACCTCGGAGGACACCATGCGACTAGGGCTTGCATCCACCGCCGTCCTTGCAACCTGCCTGGCTACGTCTGCCTTCGCCGCCGATCTTCCCAGCCGCTCCGCGCCCCCGGCCCCGATCGTCTACGCTCCCGTCTTTACCTGGGCCGGCTTCTACGTCGGTCTCAACGCCGGTGTGGGCTGGGGCGGGTCGCGTGACGTCATCGTCACCGGGCCGACGACTGGCTCCTCGGGAATCCTGAGTGGCGGTGGCGGCGACGGCGCGTTCGTCGGTGGCGGCCAGATCGGCTATAACTGGCAGTCCGGCGCATGGGTCTACGGTCTCGAGACCGATATCCAATATGTCGGTTCGAGCGGCGATGTGTCCTGGGGGCAATACACCTGGTGGGCAAACAGAGGCGGTGGTGACGGCGGCTATTTCGGCACCGTGCGTGCCCGCGTCGGCTACGCCTTCGATCGGACCCTGGTCTACATCACGGGCGGTCTCGCCTATGGCGGGCTGAACAGCAACCCGCTGACCGGCAACACGACGAGCAATACCGGCTGGACCATCGGCGGCGGCGTCGAATATGCCTTCACCAATAACTGGACCGTCAAGCTCGAAGGTCTCTACGTCGATACCGGCGAGGGCCGGCGAAACAGGGCCTTCACCAACCCGGCGGGTGGCGTGCTCCCGGCCGGGCTCTATACCGCGACCACCAATGGTGGCGGTAATGGCGGCATCGTTCGCGTCGGCGTGAACTACAAGTTCTGAGTCGCGCATCCTGGATCTGCAAACAGCCCGGACCATGCGCCGGGCTGTTTCCGTTTCTTCGACCTCGCGGCGGGTGGGCCGGGCAATTCGACCGCATCATGTCGAGCGAGATGAGAGCCGGGGATTCGAGCGACGCCCGCCGATCGGCAGCATCGCGGGCGAGATGATCAATGGTGCCAATTCTGCGGCGTAGCAGGCAGATCTCCCGTGACCTCGACATGGGCGGCGCCGGTCGTCGACGGAAATTCCCGATAGGAGAACCTGAGATCGAGGAGATGGCCATCATCGGTCAGCAGCTGCACATCCGCGCGGCCGAAGACGGTCTTCAGTGCGGGAAAGGCCAGCCGGACCTCGCCGCAGCTGGTCACTCCGATCGGATCCTGGAAGAAACCTTCAAAATCGTAGGATGCACGGCCGATCTTGATGCCGTTGCTCATCAGGGCGCCTCGCCCCGAGATTCCACCGAGATAACGCATGATCGTCTCACTTCACGGTTCATAGGTGTGACTAGGCCTGCTTATCCTTCTCCAGGGCAGCTGTAAGTTCGATCGGATCCACGAGGATGATCTGCGAGGAACCGCGTGAAAATTCGATGGCCGGGATCTGCAGCATCGTGGCGGTCCGGCGAAAAGCCCGGAACGACACGCCCACGATCTCTTCTTCGTCGGTGACGACCCGATAGGTTCCGGCCGGCTGAGGATCCGACAGCGCGCTCAACCTGAAGGGATGGCTGAACGTGATCTCCGTTTCGGTGGTCCGGTCCGTCATGATCCGCACCTGCCATTCCCTGCCAATGCTAACAGAGCCGCCTGCTCGGCTCTCTTCCGGACGCCGCGGTTATTTCAGGTTGCCGAAATGGTTCGTTTGCGTGACGCTGGCGCGGATCTGGAGTTCTTCGATGGCGCGCTCGTGGCCATCGGCGCCGCGCACCCGATATTGCCGCTGTCCGTTCTCGCTCGCCGGAAGCACCCGTATGATCTCGTATTTCCCGACGCCGGTTCTGTCGAAGAAGCCAAAAGCCAAGCTGATGACATCGCCTGCCTTATAATCGGTTGTCATGACATGTGTCCTCGATGCCCGATCCATTGCGCGCCTTCTCATTCGACGAAGCCAGATGGCCGATGAAGGCCGCCCCATCGTGGCGATGGCCCATGATCAGGAGATCCACGATGTCTCCGTCGTCCCGGATCAGGTGGATCGGAAAGGCGAACTGGAGCGGGTCCGTCCGGCTCAGGTTCGCGACAAGATGCCCGGAACACATGTCCCTGGCATTCAGTGACGTTCTGAAGCTGAATGATGCCGGCTGGCGCGTGCCGTTGCGCCAGATGATCTGGCCATTGCCTTGCAAGACGAAAATCCAGTGCCGACCGGCGCCACAATGACACCGCGACCCGCTCTCGGTTCAGTGCGAAGGGAGGCGACAATCCACTACGCGCTTCTTTCAGTCGCTAAGCAAGTTCTAAGGCCGCGTCATCTTCGCACATACATCGTTCCAGCCCCTCTGCCGATTGTCTTAACCCTGATTTGCTTGATGATTCAATTATTCCGGCCTGGCCGAAGGCATGACATATGACGACGTCGATGCTTACTTTGAGCCAGGCGCAGGCGGAACCTTTTTCCAGCCTGCGTAGCCGATTTCTCGCGCGAGCCCGTGCCCGGAAGACTTCCTAGCGTTCCATGGCGCCCATCAGCGCAGCGATCCTGATCGTCGCGAAATTGCAGAACGTGTCGGAGACCGCGTAGGGCAGGATGATGTGGTCGTTATGGCGTATCGCGCCGCAGGTATAGACGACATTGGGAACATAGCCTTCACGCTCGGACGGTTCTGGCCGGACGAGCGGCTCGCGGGTCCGCGCGAGGACCCTCGACGGATCCTGCTTGTCGAGAAGAACCGCTCCGATCGCGTATTTCCGAATGGGCCCGACGCCGTGGGTCAACAGCAGCCAGCCTTCGTCAAGCTCGATCGGGGAGCCGCAGGTGCCGATCTGAACGAACTCCCATGCAAATTGGGGCCTCAGGATCACGACCCCACCGTTCCAGGTGAAGAGGTCATCGGAATAGATGAGATAGAGGTTCTCATTGTCCTGCCGCGCGATCATGGCGTAGCGCCCACCGATCTTGCGAGGGAACAGCGCCATGCCCTTGTTCGCGGCCGCGGTGCCCCGCAGCGGCGACATCCGAAACGACAGGAAATCGCTGGTCTCGATCAGTTCGGACCGGATCGCCCGGCCGTCATAGGCCGTGTAGGTCGCCCGAAACACCGTCCTCCCATCTTCGTCAAACGCGACGAAACGTGCGTCCTCGATGCCATTCGATTGAGATGCGGTAATGGGGAAGATCACCCGCTCGCTGATGTCGCCATCGGGCGAAAATGCGACCTCGACATCGTCGCCGTCGAGGCGCGCCATGCGGTTGCGCAAGGTGGCGATCGAAGCCAGCCGCGATGTCGGATCGACACTGATGCTGCAGTCATTCGCGATCGAGCCCGAGCGGAAAGTCAGGGACGAGATATGGCCCTCGCCAACCGCGCGAACGCTCAGGATGAAGCGGCGCCCGCCTGGAGGAGCGCCGGACTGGTCAGGGTGCGAAACGATGCTCGGGTTGAAGAGCGCCGCTGCTTCGAATGAATTCTCCTGGAGAAAGTAGGCTCCGACCAGCTGACGCTGAATCCTGGTGAAGTCGCAATGCGTTGCGAATGCCTCCTCCATCTCATCGGCGCGCTCCTCGAATTTCTCCAGCAGGTTGCGGTGTCGGCCCTTGAAGTTCTCCAAGACGTCGGAGAGCAGGCTCTCGGCCGTATCGGCATCCAGCGCCAGGACCCGGTCGACGATATGATTCGCCCGCGTCTTGTCGATTGGGCTGAGGTCCCTGGGCTCGACCGCGGGGCCGAACCGGCGCACGACCACCCTGGAAGGATCGGGGCGCAAATACAGGGCCTGGCGGTTCAGGAAAGCGGGCTGGGACAAGGCGACCCCAGTCTGTTCGTGCGCGCTGGCGGAAGGATCAGGCATGGAGGACCCGAAGCGGCGCCAGTTTCGGGCGGTCCCCGCTGATGCGGGCCTGCTGGCGAATCTCGGCGAGGCTGAGAAGATAGGATACCACGGATTCGCCCCCGCGGTTCTCGTTTGCGCGGTCGCGGTGCAGGCCGTCCCGGCAGGCGCCGGTATCAAGATCGACCAGCGGCACCGAGAGGTCGTTATGGCCGAGGAACCAGGCGAAGGCACGTGCGGCCTCGGTCCGCCAATGCGGATCGCCATCGGCCCGACAGGCTGCGAGGCAGGCTGAGATTGTCGCCGTGGCCTCCAGCGGCTGCTGATCAAAGGACCTCGGTGCACGGCGCTTGTCGCCGAAACTGTCGGAGCCGACAGGCCTGAACAAACCCGCGGGCGTCGTCTGCAGATCCGCGAGCCAGCGCAGCGACCGCAACCCGGCCTCGAGATAGGCTGGGACCTTCATGGAGGTACCGGTTGCGATCAGGGCCTGAGGCAGGCGCGCGTTGTCATAGGAAAGCCCGTCCTCGAACCACACCCAGTTCGGTGTCTCGACCGCCGAGAGCAGGGCGAGCAGGCGATCGGCCAGCAGCGGGCGCAGCCAGATGGCAGTCGGCGGCGCCCCGGCGACGGCGCAATAGGCGTCGAGGCCGAGCAGGGTGAAGCTCCAGGCGCGGGGCGAGGTGAAGCTCTCGACGATGGGCAGGGCTTGTGCGAACAGGGCGGCTGCCCATTGTCGGCGCGACGGGCTGACATCGCTGCGCGCGCATTCGCCCAGCGCCCAGAGCGTCCGGCCATGACTGTCCTCGGAACCCGTATCTTCCAGCCAGCGCCGGTCGAAGCTCATGAAATTGCGGAAGCGTCGCGTGTCGGGATTCCAGGCGTGCTGGACGAAGGATGCGTAACGCGCCGTCAGCGCGTCCGTAAGCTGCCGTTCGCCGGTGCTGCTCAAGGTGCAGGCGAGGAGGAGCGCGCGGGCATTGTCATCCACGCAGTAGCCATGCGCGCGATCCGGCACGGAATGGACGGCATGCTGGAACAATCCGGTATCGTCGCACATGGACAGGAGATGTCCTGTCTGCATCTCCGGAGGCGCAGGAATCTGCGGCGAGGGCGTTGTCATGATGGGGCTGGCGACGACGCTCAGCACCCGGCCCCGACGCGCCGTCTCAAACGCGGCGAGATAGCGCTTGGCCGTTCGTTCCCATGTCATCGAACGGCTACTGGCATAGGCACGCAGCCGCATTGCCTGGCGCCTGTCGACATCGGTCAGCAGTCCCGCGATCTCGTCGCCGATGGCAACCGCATCGCCGAAGGGCACCAGAATGCCGCGCCCATCAGCGAGCAGTTCCTGTGCGTGCCAGTAGGGCGTCGAGACGACGGCTTTCCCGAGGCCGAAACTGTAGGCCAGCGTGCCCGATGTCATTTGCGCCTCGTTGAGATAGGGCGTGACATAGACATCGCACATCGAGATGAAGCCCAGTAGCGTCGCCTGATCGACGAACTGGTCGAGGAAGACCACATGATCCTCGACGCCGAGTTCGCGCACGCGGCTCATCAGGCTGGCGCGATAAGCCTCGCCCTGGTCGCGGACGAGATTGGGATGCGTTGCACCCAGAACCACATAGACCGCATCGGGGCGACGCCGCAGGATCGCCGGCATCGCGTCGATCATCACCTCGATGCCCTTGTTGGGCGACAGCAGACCGAAGGTCAGGATGACGGAGCGGCCGCTGAACCCGAGCCTGGTCTTGGCGTCGTCAGGTGCGAGAAAGGCGACGTCGGGAATGCCGTGCGCGATCACCTCGATCTTGTCGGCAGGGAGTCTGTAGACGGTCCGCAGCAGGTCACGGCCCTTCTCGGCCATGACGACGATGCGCGTCGAGGCGTCGACAATCTGTTCCATGACATCGCGCTGCACCGGCGTCGGCTCGGACAGGACGGTGTGGAGTGTGGTGGCCACCGGCGTCTTCAGCCGCGACAGCAGCGCCATGATGTGGCCGCCGGCCTCTCCGCCGAAGATGCCGAACTCATGCTGGAGCGAGACGATGTCGAACCGACCATCATTCAGGAAGTCGGCGGCCCCTGCATAATCCTCCAACCGGTCGTCGCCGACCTGATAGTGGACGGAGCGTGGATAGTCGTAAGCATGACCATGGTCGTTCATGGCCACGATCGAGGTTTCGAGATCCGAGCCCGACAAGGCGACCGCCTGTTGCAAATCCGTCGTGAAGGTCGCGATTCCGCAGCGACGCGGAAGCGAGTTGCCGATGAAGGCAATGCGGTGGAGCGGGCTCATGGTCGGGCCTCCGTGAAGGGGTTGGACGGACCCGCCAGCGTCGGGAGCGGCAGGGGCGGCTGAGGCGGCTGGGAAACGGCGTCGCCTGGCGCATTCGCATCATGCGCAGAGACGGCATGCAAAAGGTCGGGGCAGGGGCTTGTCGCGTCATAGGCCACCAGACAGGTCAGGCCTTCGCCCCCCGCCTCGATGCGCATGCTGTCGGCCTCGATGAAGCAGCCCTCGCCGGCGACTGCTTGGAACGCCCCGAGCCTGGCGGTGCCAGCGATGATGACCAGCCAGGTCTCTCTGCTTGCACTGAGGTTCCAGACCGATCCCGAAGCCAGATCAAACCGCTCGAGGACGAAATACGGGCTCGCGACGAGCAGGGTCCTGCAATCGCCAAGATACCGCACTGGGGCTTGCCCTGCGGCGGGCGCGGCCAGGGCCGCTGCAACGCCGTGCTCGATGTGAAGTTCGCGTTGGCGGCCATGGTCGAACAGGCGGAAGGTCGTGTCGCTTCGCTGCTGGATTTCCGCGAGGACAAGCCCGGGGCCTATCGCGTGGATCGTTCCGGCCGGCACGAAGATGACGTCGCCCTTGCAGGCCTTGCGCCACTGCACGAGGTCGGTGATGGAGCCATCCTCGATGGCGGCCCGCAGTTCTGCGGGCGTATGGGCCGATTTCAGCCCGACGCCGATCGTGGCATCCGGTGTCGCGGAGAGAATATACCAGGCTTCGGTTTTGCCGTGAGGGAGCCCCATAGCTTGCGCGAAAGCGTCGTCCGGATGCACCTGKATCGACAATGCCTCGCGCGTGAACAACAACTTGAGCAGCAGGGCGGGCTCGGCCACGTGAATGTCGCGGCGTTGAAACCAGAGTTCACCGATGGCKACGCCGTCATGCGCGACCTCGCTCCAGGGCAGGAGATCGGTCGACCCCCAGGGTTTGGGCATCGCATGTACGCAGGCCTGTTCGAGCGCCATATCGGTCTCCTGGTGCGCATCGCCAGTGATCGAGCGACGGCTGTCGATCGATGCGGCAATGGTCGGCGACGGCTTTCAATGGCGCCTGGCGAGGGACAAAAGGCCCGCCGCAGGCAGCATCATGCGCTCGTTGGGCGCATCGAACAGGCCAGATACCGCTCCAACGCTGGAGCAGGACCGCGGCCCGGATAGCTGGATGATCGCGCGTCGCGCGGTCCTCGATGGATCAGGTGCTCCGCTTCATGGGAGGACCTGCGCGCCAGGGCTGAGACCGGCTAGCACGGCTCGGTTCTTAGCAAGGGTGCCGTGCAGACGGATCTCATCATCCATTGCGCGTCGCCTCGAAAGGCACATGCCCTCATTCGGCAGAGTTGCACGACTGACGCCATGCCGGAACACGCGGCCCGCAGCATAAAGTCTGGCCGCACACGATCGTTCCCGGCCTTGTCCTTGAGCTGGCCCCAAGCAGCCGGCGCACACCAGGGAGTGTCGCCGACAAAATAATGGCGCTTCCTGACATGAGAACAATTCACTACGGACGAGATTTAACCTAAATTATKAGGTGAATTTTAAAAGTATCGAGAAAGTCGATCGCGCCGCTATATAGCGTGAATAACTCAGGAAAGATCCATAATTATTTTTTGGATAATACCGACGTTCAGGATGAGATCAAATATTGAGAGATTGGATCGAGGTTTTCCAGCGTGCCGCCTTGGTTGGCATGGCGGCACCCCTTCGAGACCGGAAGCGGGAAAGTTCTGATGGATCGGCAAGACGCAGCAGAGCCCGCGCAGTCCGACTTGCCTATGGCCTTAGGGCGACGGCGAGGTCCGGCCGATCCGTCGTGAAGGCGCTCACGCCCGCGGCGAAGGCCTGCTTGATCTCCGCCTCCTCATGCACGGCAAAGAGACCGTAGCGGATCGCCTCACGCCGGCAGATCTCCGCATCGGTGTCCTGGGCTTGCGAGATGCGCACCGCAATCTCCGGAACGCCCGCCATGCGCGCCTTTCGGCACAAGGCACCGAGATCTCGCGTCGGCGCGGCGAGCGTCTTCTCGGCGATCAGCCAGATCAATGGCGTGGCTGGCGCCAAGCTGGACAGTTCTTCCAGCGTCGCGAGATCGAACGCGGTGAAGGTCGTCCGGTCGAGCAGGCGCGTTTCCGTGAGCACTTCGACGATCTGGGCCTCGATCCCGGGATAGCGGCTGCCGTCGTGCCGGTTCTTCAGCTCGATGCGCAGCTTGATGCCGCTCGGCTCGAGAACGTCGAGCACTTCGTCAAGGCTCGGAATGGTCTCGTCGCTTGTGCGCAGCAGCGCCACCTCCCGGAGGTCGGCCCAGTCCTTGTCCGCGATCGCTCCGGTGCCGGCAGAGGTTCGGCCGAGCAGCGGATCGTGATGGACGAGCAGCACGCCGTCGCGACTGCGATGGATGTCGAACTCGATGAAGTCGACAGCCATCGCGGCGGAGTTGCGGAAGGCGAGGCGGCTGTTCTCGGGCCAGAGTCTGGCTCCGCCGCGATGAGAGGCGATCTCTGTCATGTCACCGTCACAGTCCAAGAGGTTTTCTGCGTTGCAAGATAAATTGCGATATCAAGAGTCAGCAATTTATCTTGCATAGCTCCGAAGGGCTTGTCTACCTTGGGCGGCATTGGGAGGGTTGCATGAGCCTGACGGAGATTATCGCGGCGCACCGGGACGAACTGACCGAAGCCGATCGGCGGCTGATCGAGGTTCTCCTGGCTGACCGGACAGCGGGCAGCTTTCTGCCGGCGCACAAGGTCGCAGGGCAGGCCGGCGTGCATCCCTCGACTGCGGGCCGGCTCGCACGCAAGCTCGGCTTTGCCACCTATCGCGACATGCGCGGCGCCTTGCAGGACGCGGTCGTCGCCGATCTCGACGCGTCGGTTCGCGTCCGGCGCCGGCTCAGCCGCGTCCGCGGCGATTCCCTCCTGGGCTCTGTCGTCGATGGTGAAATCCGTGCCCTGAACGCGGTGGCTGCGCAGATTTCGGATGCCGATATCATTGCCGCCGCCGGTCTGCTGCGCGACGCCGGGCGGATCCTGGTGGTCGGCGAGGGGCATGCGAGCAGCCTGGCGGACCTGTTCGTGCGCCGTCTCGTCAGGTCCGGCTACAGGGCGGCAGTGGTCGCCCATGCCGACTGGCAGGCGGCTGACCAATTGCTCGGCCTCGCCGCCGGCGATGTCGTCGTCGCCCTGGTCTTTCGCCACGAGAGCCCGGCGGCCGCGCGGATCATCGCCTATGCGCAAGGCATCAATGCCGGAACGCTCTTGATCACGGACCGGCGCACGGGTGTGCCGGATTGYGACGCGCAACTCGTTGCCGACCGTGGCGAGCAGGGCGAATTCCATTCGCTCACCGTCCCGATGGCGATCTGCAATACCCTGATCCTGGAACTGTCGCGCACCGACCGCGGTCGCTCGCTGAAGACGCTGGCAAAGGTCGAGACGCTGCAACGGATGTTTCGCGGCAAGCCGGGATAGCGGCTGCGGTGTCGCGCGTGATCGGACCACTGAACAAGGACCCCGGTAGCGGGGCGCCCCAAGGGAGGATGCAATGGCAAGAGCGATGAAACGCAATGCAGGGCTTTGGGCGGTGCTTGGCGCGGGGCTGGCTGCATCCATGCAAACCGGCGCGTCGGCAGCGGAGCGGCCGGCCCTCACGGTGGCTGTGAACGAACTTGCGCGCTCGCTCGACCCCGGCGAGAACACCGGCAATGTCGACGTCCGGGTCTATTACTCGATCTTCGATACGTTGATCCGGCGCGATTTCGCGCATCCGACGGCGGACGGCGGTGCGAAACTGGTTCCTGGGCTGGCGGAAAGCTGGTCCTGGAGCACGCCGACCACCTTCGACATGAAGCTGCGCCGCGGCGTCGTGTGCCATGATGGCAGCCCGTTCAACGCTAATGACGTGCTGGCGACGTTTTCTGCCGATCGGCTTTGGGGGGCGAAGTCCTATTATCCCGATGGCCGCGTCTATTTCGGCAATTTCACCAATGTCGAGAAGCTCGACGAGTTTACGATCCGGATCACGACGGCCCAGCACGACCCGATCATCGAGCACCGCCTGTCGAGCTACATGTCCTTCGTCATTTGCGACGAGGCCTGGAACAAGTTCAGGACGGAGGGTGTCGAAGCGAAGACCTGGATGGATCAGGCGGCCAAAGCGCTGCGCTGGAAGCCCGTCGGCACAGGCCCCTATAGCTTCGTCGACTACCAGAAGAACGACCGCATCACGCTTGCCGCGTTCGATCGCTATTTCGAGGGCGCTCCCGCCGCGAAATCCATCACCTTCCGCTCGGTTCCGGAGGTCGCAGCCCGTGTCGCCGGTCTCGTCGCGGGTGATTTCGATATCGCCGTCGAGATCCCGCCGGACCAGTGGGACGGCCTCAAGCGCTACAAGGATGTCACGCTGAAGACGGAGCCGCTGGAGAACAGCCATGTGCTCCAGTTCAACACCAACGACCCGGTGMTCTCCGACAAGAAGCTGCGCCACGCGATGAGCCTGGCGATCGACCGCAAGGGGCTGATCGACGCTCTCTGGAAGGGCCAGACTTATGCGCCCAACGGCCACCAGCTGCCGAGCTTCGGGCCGATCTATGTGAAGGAGAACAAGGGCTATTCCTACGATCCCGTGCTCGCCAGGAAGCTCCTTGCCGAGAGCTCCTACAAGGGCCAGGAGATCTCCTACAGGCTGATCCCGAACTACTACCTCTATAATGTCGAGGCGGCGCAGGTCATCCAGGAGATGTGGCGCGCAGTCGGCATCAATGCGCGCATCGATTTCGTCGACAGCTTCAAGGATGTCCGCAAGCCCGGTGCCCAGGTCTTCGCCTGGTCGAACACCTATCGCGTGCCTGATCCGGCAGGCGCGATCCTGACCCTGTGGGGCCCCGACACCGACAACCAGAACACCTGGAAATATTACGGCGCGAGCGCTGCATTCAACGAGGCCGCCAGGGAGCTGCTCGCCGAGACCGAAGAGACCAAGCGCAAGGCGCAGTTCGCGAAGCTGCTCGTTGCCTTCGAGGACGATATGCCGATGACGATGCTCTACAACCCCGTCACCGGCTACGCGCTGAAGAAGGGCATCAACTGGACGCCCTATAGCCAGTACTACATGGACTTCCGCCCCTCGAACCTGTCGATCGGCGCGAAGTGACGGACACGGACCGCATCACGGAAACCGGCGAGGGGAGCGACACGCTCCTCTCCGTCGAGGATTTGACGGTCGGCTTCCGCACCGCCGCCGGCTATGCCGACATCCTCCATTCCGTCTCGTTCTCGGTCCGTCGCGGCGCCACGACATGCGTCGTCGGCGAGAGCGGCAGCGGCAAGAGCGTCTCCTGCCAGGCCGTGCTCGGCTTGCTGCCGCGGAACGGCCGGCGCGTCGGCGGGCGCATCCTGTTCGAGGGGCGCGATCTCGCCCTGGCGAGCGAAAGCGAGCTGGAGACGATCCGTGGACGCGGCATCGGCATGGTATTCCAGGACCCGCTCGGCTCGCTCAATCCGCTGCACACCGTCGGCACGCAACTGCGCGAGACCCTGCGGCTGCACAGCTCGCTCTCCGAGCCGCAGCGCCAGGCGCGCGAGCTCGAGCTGCTGCGGATGGTCGGAATTCCCGAGCCCGCACAAAGATTGGCATCCTATGTCCACCAGTTCTCCGGCGGCATGGCGCAGCGCGTGATGATCGCGATGGCGCTGGCCTGCGAGCCGCGTCTGCTGATCGCCGACGAGCCGACGACGGCACTCGACGTGACGATCCAGGCGCAGATCCTCGACCTGCTCAACCGGCTGAAGGCCGAGCTGGGCATGGCGATCCTGTTCGTTACCCATGATCTCGGGGTTGTCGCCGAGATGGCCGACGATGTCGTCGTGATGCGCCATGGCCGCGTGGTCGAGGCCGGCCCGGCCGAGCGCATCCTGCAGGCGCCGGAAGCGCAATACACGCGCGAGCTTCTGGCCGCAATGCCGCGCCTCGATGTCTCCGCGCCGGTCTATCGCGAGCGGGTCGCCTCATGAGTGAACGGTCGGAACCGCTGCTGCGGGTCTCGAAGCTGCGTCGCCATTTCGGCGGCGGACGCTCCTTCTTCCGGTCGCAGCAGACGATCCGCGCCGTCGAAGATGTCTCGCTCATGCTGCGGGTCGGCGAGACGCTCGGCCTTGTCGGGGAATCCGGTTGTGGCAAGTCCACGACCGGCCGGATGATCGTCGGGCTCGAGCGCCCGAGCGGCGGCGAGATCGTCTTCAAGGGGCGCGACCTTGCCGGTTTGAGCCCGGGCGACTGGCAGCGGCAGCGCCGCGACATCCAGATGATCTTCCAGAATCCGCAATCGGCGCTCGATCCGCGGCTGAGCATCGGCCGGCAGATCCGCGAGCCGCTCGACCTGCACGAGATCGGAGATCGGGCCGGTCGGGATGCCGAGGTCGCGCGCCTGATGCGGGCGGTGGCCCTCCCGCCGGAAACGGCCGGACACTTTCCCCATCAGATCAGTGGCGGCCAGGCGCAGCGCGTCGTCATCGCCCGCGCGCTGGCCATGAAACCCAGCCTGATCGTCTGTGATGAACCGGTCTCGGCGCTCGATGTCTCCGTTCAATCGAAGGTGACCGAACTCCTGCAGGAGCTGCAGGAGCGGTTCGATATCGCCTATCTCTTCATCTCCCACGATTTGCGCGTAGTGAAGCAGCTCTCGCACCGCATCGCCGTGATGTATCTCGGCCAGATCGTCGAGGAGGGGCCGACGGATCCGGTCTACCGGCAGCCGCTGCACCCCTACACCATGGCGCTTCTGGCCGCGATTCCCGATCTCTCCGCGCCCAGGCGCACGCGATCGGCCCGGCTTATGGGCGATCCGCCGTCGCCTGCCAATCCGCCCCCGGGCTGTCATTTCCACACCCGCTGCCCCTATGCCCGCCCGCGTTGCTCCGTCGAGATGCCGGTGCTGCGGGAAGTCGAGGGTGGCCGCAGCGTCCGCTGCCATTTCTCCGAAGAACTGAGGGCAGAATCGTKAACCGGCCGCTTGTCATTGCCCATCGCGGCCACTCCGCCGGCTACCCGGAGAATACGCTGGAGGCCTATCGGGCGGCGATCGCCGCCGGGGCCGATCTCGTCGAGACCGATGCGCGCCTGACGGCGGACGGCGTCGTCATCGCCGCGCATGATCCAGATCTGGCGCGGCTGGCAGGCAGCACGGCGGCCATCGCGACAACCACCTACGCGGAGCTGGCGACGATCGCGCGCTCGAGCGGCATCCGGCTCGCGACCCTGGCCGAGGCGCTCGCAGCGATCTGCCCGCATCGACAGGCCCTGATCGACGTCAAGACGCAGGATCTGACGATCATCGACGCGGTGATCGCGGTGATCGATGGGGCAGGGCTGCGCGATCGGGTATGGATCGGTGTGCGCGACGTCCTGCAGGTCGCCCACGCCCGGCTCCAGATGCCGGGCGTCCGGGTGCTCGCCTTCCTTCCCGATAAGGCAAACCCGGACCATTTCGCGGCAGCCGGAGCGAGCGCCTTCCGGATCTGGGAAGGCGGTCTCGACGGAACGGTCGCGACAGGCCTGCTCGGGCATGTGCCGGTCTGGGTCACGGCGGGAGGGAGCGGAACCGGGCGCCGTGTCGGAGATGTCGATGCCGATGGCCTTGCTGCCATCCTGGAGAAGTCGCCGCAGGCCGTGCTGCTCAACGACCCCGACCTGCTCGTCGGAACACAAAACCGCGTGGCGTCGTGATGCCGGGCCGTCATTTCCTGACCAAGCTGGCGCGCGGCCTCCTGACGGTTTGGCTGATCGTGACCCTGACCTTCGTCGCGCTGAACCTGTCGGGGGACCCGATCGATGCCCTGGTCGGAGACCAGGCCTCGCCCGAACTCATCGCGCATTACCGCGAGAAATTCGGGCTCGATCGACCCCTCTGGCAGCAATACGTCTCCTATCTCGCCGGCATCGCACAGGGCGATTTCGGCCTCTCGCTCTCCGATCAGCGCCCGGCGGTGGAGCTGATCGCAGGTGCGCTCCCCCATACGCTGCGGCTTGGACTGACGGCCTTCGTGCTTGGCCTCATTCTTGGTGTCGGCTTCGGCATCGTCGCGGCGCTGAACCGCAATCGGCCGGTGGACCGGCTGGTGATGAGCTTCGCCGTGCTCGGCTTCAGCCTGCCGAATTTCTTCCTCGGCATCCTGCTGATCCTGCTGTTCTCGCTGCACTGGCGGCTGCTGCCGAGTTCGGGCGACGCGACGGCCCTGCACCTGATCCTGCCTGCTGTGACGCTGGGCACGCATTTTGCGGGTACATTCGCGCGTTTCACCCGCTCGGCGATGCTTGAGGTCCTGAACAAGCAATATGTCGTAGCGGCCCGCGCCAAGGGCGTGCCGAGCATGCGCCGCGTGCTCTGGCATGCCCTGCCCARCGCCGCGATCCCGATCGTCACCATCATCGGGCTCAAGCTCGGCGATCTCGTCGCGGGCTCGATCATCGTCGAGACGGTGTTTGCGGTCCCTGGCGTCGGTCGGCTTCTCGTCAACGCGGTCACGTCGCGCGATTTCGCGCTGGTCCAGGCGATCCTGATCATGGTCTCGGTCACCATGATCCTCGCCAATCTCGCGGTCGACGCGATCTACACCCTGATCGATCCGCGCATGCGCGCTGCACGTTCGGAGAACTGAGATGGCGATGCCATGGTCCTTCCGTCGGGCTGACGACACTCCGGTGCGTGCGGAAGCGCGCTATCCCGTCCTCGTCGTCGTTGCCCTCGTCCTGCTGGCGCTGATCGTTGTCGTCTTTCTCTTCGCGGACTGGCTGGCGCCCTATGACTACCGCGCGCAAGCGCTGCTCAAGCGCCTCAGGCCGCCGGTCTTCCTCGGTGGGACGACGGATCATCTGCTCGGCACCGACGAACTCGGCCGCGATGTCCTGAGCCGCCTGATCTACGCCATCCGCTTCAGCGTGCTTGTCGCACTCGGCGGCACCTTGATCGGCGCCCTGATCGGCACGGCGCTCGGGTTCATCGCGGCGCATTTCCGCGGCTTCGTCGAGGAAGCGATCATGATGCTGGCCGACGTCCAGGCGTCGCTGCCCTTCATGATGATCGCGCTCGCGCTGATCGCCATGTTCGGGGGTGGCTTCCTGCTCTTCATCGCCATCATGGGGTTCTACGGCTGGGAGGTCTTTGCGCGGCTGACGCGGGGCGTCGTCATCGCCGCAAACACGCAAGGCTATGCGACGGCCGTGGTCGCGCTCGGCGCGCCGGCGCGCCATGTCTATCTCCGGCATATCCTCCCCAACATCCTGAGCGTGCTGATCGTTCAGTTCACGCTCAACTTTCCGCAGGTGATCCTGCTCGAAACCTCGCTCAGTTTCCTTGGCCTCGGCATCCGCCCGCCTCTGACCAGCCTTGGCCAGATGCTGGGGGCAGGGCGCGCCTACCTGACCACCGCATGGTGGATCGCGATCCTGCCCGGCATGGCGATCTTCCTGACGACCATGTCGATTTCGATCATCGGCGACTGGGTCCGCGACAGGCTCGACCCGACGCTGCAATCACGCTGAGCGAGCAGGCGCGGCCCCCTGCCATCGTTCGGACTGGTTGCGTCACGGCCAATATTTCGGTTGCACCTGCAC
>NZ_JBFTLD010000141.1:0-16136 GCF_056396265.1 Allobosea sp. 05T422_2
GTCTGGGTCTGGGGACGTGGCTACATGTTGAATAATGCCGATCCTTCCCTTCAGATGGCCCCATCCGACAATGACGACACCATTGTTATCGATCGCGCCCGCTCGATTGCAATTCAGACGCGAAATGAGCGTTGCATTTCTACCAAGCCACGGGCTAGATCCGCGATTAACGCAGGCGTTTATTTCAGGAAAAACCAAACGCGAAGAAAAATGACGATGTAATCGATCCAACGGTGATCATTGTTTCGGCTCGGACCGGATCGTTGACCGCCAGCGGCGCACTGTGGATTAATCAGCGGGTCATACTTCCGGGGAGGCTGGCCATGATTGAACACGTGGTGTCACCGGCCTATTGGGTGCTGACCAAGGCTGCGCGGCGGTTGCTCGCTGTCATCGAGACGGAAATCGGGAGCGGCACCAGCGTGGCGCTGTCTTACGATACCTTCAGGCTGGACCACCGCTTCGGACGGCAGACGCTGTCGCCAAGTCTGACGCTGCTCGATCGTCTCGGCCTGATTGACATCGCGGTGGGGCCGCGCTTCGTCAACGTGTTCTCGCTCTCAGACCGATGGCGGAGCGTCAACGAGGACGAGGCTTTGAGGCTGACGGCACAGGCGCGTGAGTTGAAGCCGCCGCGAACGGCCCGCGAGCCGAAGCCGCAAAGGCCGGCAGCGGCGAAGGCACCGAAGCCTGTGAAGGTCGAGGCACTGCGCAAGCAACGTCAGGAGCCGTCATTGCCGCCGATGCCATGGCGCTGCGACAGCCGATAGCAGGACCGAGGGGACGACTTGCTTGTGCGCCAATCGTTTTTTTAGGCCTTGGAGGCCTGTGTAGCGTCGTGAACATCGGCCGATAGTCATTAGCGAGGCTCTGCTTGGCCTGACTGGCTATGCCAGGTTCCGTTCAATTGCGGATCGGGCGGCTTTAAAGGTTACTTCTGCGTCCGGCACAGCGCCTTGCTGCTGTTCAAGAAGGAGAAGCGCGATTTCGTAGATCTCYCTTATGTCGGCGGCTTGCAAAACGCCTTTCTGCACCAGGCAGCGCAGGAGGCCGGCCATGGTTGCGGAGGAGACGAGGTTTGCTGCGGCAATGCCATGCGGCGAGGCAAGGGACATCGCGCGCTCATTGTGTCGCTGGATGTACAGGTTCTGGTACATTGTAGCCGTCCGCTGCGTACAACGTAAGTTTGTTGCGCAACGTGCGGATGGAAATGCCGAGTAGTGAGGCTGCATGGGTGCGGTTGCCGCCGGTTTCCCGCAGCGTTGCCAGGATCAGCTGGCGTTCGACAAAGGCAACTGACAGGCCAACGAACTGATCCACGACGGCTTGAACAGCATCGAGCGCTCGCATGGTTACGGTCCTTTCCAAGCCCCCCGGCTMTAACGGACGCCTCAGAATGGCGCCCGCCGTGGTTAAGAAGTGGTAAATCGGCATGGGGCGGCAAGGGTGCACGGCAGTTTTTGAGCGGCAGGGTCAAGTGCGGCCCGCTTAAAGCCGACTTTCGCGTGGCTGCGTGCCGGGCCCTGCGGGACGGTCCCCCAAGCGGGTACTTTGTGCTGCCCCTGCGCGATATGGACCCCTCACGTGCTTCGAAATAGAACTTGGCGGTTAATGCCAAGAACTTGGCTGCGGTTAATATGGATTCGCGAGCGCCTGTCACACATGGTCCCGGCCTATGAAAGTCCCCGCCCCGCGCTTCGACGACCTGGACGGCCCGATCATTTACAACGACCCGGATACACCGAAGCCTATGTCGAAGGCATGGCGCCTGGCTTGCTTCTTGATAAGCTCCGTGTTGTTAGGGTGCGCCTTGGTAACATTCCTCGCTGTGGCCGATGGGCCGAAGCCTGGCCTAATGTTTATTGCCGCCTTCGGCTTTGCTATCGGCGGCGGCGTTTTATTGTCCTCAGCCCTGTTCCCCAATTTTTCCCTTGCCCGTGCAAGACGCGGTGCGGCCRAGAACTGATATCGTGGCGCAAAAGCTGGCAGACATCAGCGATCGGGAGTTGGATCGCTATTCCGACCCTCGAGCGCTGGTTTCGTATGGCCTGAGCATCCGGCTGGGTTCGCCCTGGTTAATGCGCCGCGCAGGCTTGCCGGCATCGCCTCCGCTTATTGGTTCGCGTGACCCGTGGAGGTGACCTGGTGCACCGACCTCCAGCCCGGGACGCTGATTGCGCCACTCTCGGTCAGCAGTGCAGGGCAAAGCCGGGCTGAGGCGTGCCGATAAGCCGGCCGGCCACCATGTCGTCGATCCCCTGATGCCGGATCACAACGAGCCTGCCCTCAAGTGCCGCCAGATCGCGCTCCGGCTGGTTGTCAAAATTCAGGTCACCGGCCGCGGTCGAAAACACGCCCATCGCAAAACCTCACTGATGCGAACGCCGTAACGAACGTCCGGCGGATGCAATCCTGGTTGGGCCGAGGCTGGGAGTAAAGAAGCCGATTTCGTAAGCGACGGGACCGCGAGGGAGGTCCGTGACCGCCCCGCCACGGAACGGGCTGCCGCCGGCGGCCGCGGGGAGGTGATGGAGCGGAGCCAGGCGCTCGGGAAAAAGGCCGGCGAGTGCGTCGAGACCAGCATTGACATTAAGCGTCCAGCGCGCCCCCCTCATCCGTAGGCTCGCACCAACCACCCCTCCCCTACCTTGAGCGACATGCGGCCAGCCGTAATGACCGGCCCCCGATGCCTGACGGCGCATGCTTCACACCCGGCTGCCCGCGTCGCAACACTCTTTTGCCTCAGCCGAAATTAGTCGAGCGCTATCTACCAGCCGCACTTGCCGCTTCGACCTTTGCCGCTTCGACCTTTTGAGCGGTTAGAATCTGCTGGGCGGCAGCAGCTGCTTCTTCGTCGCGACCTTCAACATGGACCGTCGGATGGGCGAACTTGATACCAGCCTGGTCAAACGCCGTCTTGAGGCGCAGAAGCGCTTTGCGACGCACGACCGCTTGTTGGCCTGGCCGGGTCGTCATCTTGAAACGAAGCTGGATGGCATAATCGCCGAACTGCTCGACCCCCTGCATCTTCATCGGCTCGATAATGTCAGGCGCTAAGTCGGGATCTTCGGCAAGCTCCTGACCGATTTTTTTGGAGATTTTCCGCGCCTTTTCCAGATCGCTATCGTAAGTGACATTGATCATGAACTTGTCGATGACCCAGTCTCGGCTCATGTTCTGAACCGCGCCGAGTTGTCCAAACGGAACGGTGAACACTGGACCACGGTGATGGCGCAAGCGGACCGAACGGAGTGAGAATGACTCCACTGTTCCCCTGAAGCTGCCGCTTTGGATGTATTCGCCGACGCGAAATGCATCGTCGAGTAGGTAGAACATGCCGCTGATAATGTCTTTGACCAGGGATTGAGCGCCAAAACCAATGGCGACGCCCAAGACGCCGGCTCCAGCGATCAGGGGGCCGATTTCGAGCCCGAGCGCAGCAAGCGCCGTCAAGCTCGCCATCACCGCGATAACCACAAGCAGGATATTGCGGAAGATGGGCAGCAGCGTGCGAAGTCGCGCCCGACGGATGGCCTCGTCGGAACCGGAAATGATGCTCTCCGTTGGATCAGCGAGGGCGCCGTCCACGGAAACCTTGACGATTTGCCATAGAAAATCGGCCAGGAGAAGAATGACGACGCTTGCCAGCGCACCGCGCAGCAGGCGCATCGGCAGGCCGTCCTGGCTCGTAAGACCGACCAGGTCAACCTGCCAAATATGAGCGAGCCAAAGCGTAGCGGCGCTGAGAATGATCAGCCGCACCCCGCGCTCAAGGCACACCTCAAGGATATTGTGCCTGATCGGCACCAGCCCACCGGTCTCGGTCGGCCTCAGGAGGTGACTGACTGCGTTCCTTCCAATGGAGATGGCTTTGGGCAGCAGAAGCACGAAAACGGCAATCCAGAACATGCCCAGAAGGCCGGAAACCCAGAGAAGCCACAAGACCACAGCATAAGCTGACATGGCGACGCTCTTCGCAATTCTGCCGGATCCAGCCGTGGAGCTGCTATCGCCTTCCGGTCTGTTCCAAATGGCTTCCAGACCAATTGTCAGAAGGCCAAGTCCGAGGAGATAAGCTGCCGCGAAACGGAAATCTCGAGGAAAGCCCAGATCGATCAGAATGCCAACAATCGACCACCCAAATGCGAAGTAGCTGACAAACAAGCCAATGCGCCGCCGCCAGTAGATGGCGTCCTTCGGCTTAACTGGAACTATCTGATGATCCGACCAGGCGCCGTGCGTGTTCCGCGGTGGAAACAAAGCGAAATCCAGCAAAGACCGAGTAGCCCGCGTGACGAGCACGGCCACGAGAAGGGCGAGCATGATCTGCTTCAGGATCGGTGGCCATGCGAACAGCAGGAACGCGCCGAGGCTGCCTGCAGCGAAGATTGCGATTCCGGCAACCAGGGTGGCCAGGCGCAATCCCGCGGTGCGGAATCGTTCCTCAACGGAAAGGACGGGTTTCCTCTCTAGCAAGGCGCGGTAGCGGGCGCTCATGCGGCGATACAATTGCTCGGAACCGACACCGAGAGTGAGAAAGGTCGAAATCATCAGAGCAAGCCGGGCAGCGCTTGTCGTTGCCAGCTCATTTTTCAATAAGCCGGCGGCCCGCGCGAGTTGCGTCGGCAACTGAGGGACTGCGGCGGCGATGGAACCGATATGGTTGCGTACGCCGGTGAGCCGTGTCGCAAGTCGGCTGGACAGGGGCGGCTCGGGAGTTGCTATTGCTGTGGGCAGTGCGGCTGGACTGGCCTCGCCGGATTGCTGGATCCAGCGTCGCACGCTCGGCTCATCGAGYAGGCGCAACAATTCCTTGGCCTGTGGTGGAGGGCTTTCTCCTTGCCCCTGTGCACGGGCGCCAGATATTCCCCAGGTGGCAAGGACGCACCAAATTAATATCAGAAAGCTGCGCATCTACCCCCCAAGGCAAAGCTGATCAAAGAGTTCAATTCCACCGGATAAGTAGACCGGTGGTGGGCAATTCTGCACTAGAATCGCTGTTAGCAGATCGGCGTGCTACTGGGCAGATGCAACGCGAAACGGTCAGCCGAATGGAATGCCGGTTCGCATATACCCTGACGGATGTCTTATTGTTTTAGCATCATTACCGCGACACCCGCGGCGCGCTGTTGGGTTGGCGCGGAGGTCACGCACGATCCGGACACAGACAAGGAAACTTGCGCGGAACGGCTGGGCCAACCAACGCCCTAGCTTTGCGAAAGGCGTAATCGCTGGCAGACAAGGCAGGATCTTCGGCGCAATGCGTCGATAACAGGACATTTCTATCGTGTCGGGAGCGCCGCATAATAGGCAGAGAGCGCAGCGATTTCGGCTGTCGTCATCGCACGCGCCATATAGCGCATCTCCTTGTGCTGACGCTTTCCCGACCGGAACGCCATTATCTGATTGAAGAGGTAGCGTTCATTCTGCCCGGCCAAGTGAGGGACTTCGCTATCCCGTGCGATGCCGTCGTCGCCATGACATGCAGCGCATTGCTCCACCGCGGAGCGCCTTGGTTCGGCGAGTGCTGGAGCGGCGACCAACGCCATTGCCAAGGTCAGTCGAAGAATCACTCTCCTGGCTCCCCGCTCGTTCCATCCGCCGAACCGGCCGCGATGAGATGCTCGGCAGTCGCAATCGCTCGAGTCCGCGCTTCCGGCCAGACCATCGCAGCGAGCAGCGCCGGCACCCACGGCGGCACAGGCAACTCATCATTCAGCCACTCGTGCACACGCTTGATCCGGCCGCCGCAGAACAGTCCCGCGAACCGCTCCGGGCTCAAATCGACCTCATTCAGCCCGAACTGGAACTGAGCACCATCGATATGTGCAGCCTTGGTTTTGGAGGGCTGGATTTGCAGCTTGCGCGCCATGTCAGTGCTTGCCCCTCGTGCCGTCCGTACGCTTCGCCCGCCCACATTTTCGGGAATGAATTCTATGCCCCAAAGAAGCAGCACCATGCAGGCCGGGTCCATCCGGGCATAGCTCTCGCACCCCACGAGGGGAAGTTGGTAGCGCCGCAGATCTTCTGGCCCGGCCCGGTTGGAGAGCGCCGAGAAACATGGCGAACTCGTAGACCTGCCGAACGTCGTCGCGCTGTGCTCACCGAACCCGCGGATGGTCATCCCGTCCATCATCCGCTGGCGCTGCGGACGGGCGGCAAGCCCGGGCATGTGGCTCTCCAAAGATCAGGGGGAAACGACCCCACAATCCTCGGTTGCAACGCCCTCACGCGAGAGCGGGTTGGTCCACTGGTGCTATCCGGAGAGGCACTCCTGGCGATCACTGTACCCGCCTTGGTTCGTGGGCGAAGGCGCTAAGGCCGAGCCATTGTTGCATCGAGCTGGCAAGCGTCGGATTGCCGTCGATCTCCAGCTGTCCGCAGTCCGACTCCTTCTTGATCGTCGTCAGTCCCATCCAGATCGCCGTCATTGTTCGCAAGGAACTCGTGACGAGGAGATCTAACTGATGACCGGGATCGAAATTGCAGAGGTCGACCGTTCCGCCGTCCACCACCAACCACCAGCTCTTTTGCGCCCCTGGCAGCTCTGGGTACAGAAACTGTATCGTGTAGCGGCGTTCAGGCAATAGCTTGGCGTTGAGGCTCCGTCGCATGTCCCACATCAGGAGCGACGGGTCGAGGTTCTTCAATAAGAGCCGCGACTCCATCCAGCGCTGTGCCCAGTTGCCGAGGCCCATGATCAAAGATCTCAGTTCCTCGCCCGCCTCAGACAAGTGATACTCAACCGAGCCGTTTGCTTTGCGCAACACGGTGATCACCTGGGCTCGCTCCAGCTCCTTCAGGCGCTTGGACAGCAGCGCCGGCGACATTCTCGGCACGCCGCGCCGTAGGTCATTGAACCGGGTGCAGCCGTAAAGGAGTTCGCGCACCACCAATGTCGTCCAGCGACTGCACAGGATCTCCGACGCCATCGACACCGGGCAGAATTGGCCATAGCCGCCGCGCTCGTCCATTTCGAACCCCGCTGTTCTCCTGGCGAATGGTACCAAAGCAGCTTCATCCCAAAAGCGACACCAGTACAGTTGCTGAACTGGACCCTCACGGCTTCAACTCCGATCCTTCAGCGTCACAGGAACGGAGGACGCCATGCCGACGAACGTCGCTTCGAAAGTTCAAGCCATCTCAGCTATCGAAAACTCCGGCGTTTGCGCCGACGGTATCGTGGAAACCGCGCACCATCTTTCGCGGAAGCTCGCCGAACGCGCGGCCGAAGTCGACCAGAACGACAGTTTTGTCGGCGAGAACTACACCCTGCTGAAGGAGGCTGGTCTGGTGGAAGCAGGCGTCCCTCGGGAACTCGGCGGCCGCGGCGCCGAAATATCCGAGCTCGCCGAGATGCTGCGCGTGCTCGCGCGTGCGTGCGGTTCCACCGCACTCGCCTTTTCCATGAACACGCATCAGGTCGCCATACCTGCCTGGCGCTGGCGTCACTAGAAGGTGGCCGCCGTCGAGCCTCTCTTGAAGAGGGTCGCGAATGAGAAAATTATCCTTCTCTCGTCAGGCGGCTCGGACTGGATCGGCGGCTCGGGGAAGGCTGTGAAGGTCGCCGACGGCTACCGGATCACGGCCCGGAAGGTCTTCACCTCCGGCGCCGAGGCCGGCGACATTCTAATGACCGGCGCGATTCACGAGGGGGAAGATGGCAGTCGCTCTGTCATTCATTTCGGCGCGCCGATGAACTCCGCTGCTGTAAGCATTGAGAACACTTGGCGCACGCTTGGGATGCGCKGCACTGCCTCGAACGAYGTCGTGATCGACAACCTCTTCATTCCCGACGCGAACGTCGCCTTCTCGCGCAAGGCCGGCGAGTGGCATCCGGTCTTCCAGACGATCGCAACGATTGCCTTCCCGCTGATCTACGCCGTCTATCTCGGAGTTGCAGAAAGCGCCCGCGATCTCGCCGTCGAGATCGCGAAAGAGAAGCCAGCACCGGACCTATCCCTCGCTGGCCGCATGGACACCGAATTGCGCGCCGCGCAGCTGGCGCACCGTTGGACGCTTGACACGGTCGCGCGCAACGCCCCGTCCGCCGAGACGGTGAATGAAGTCATGATAGGGCGCAATCTTGTCGCCCGGCATGCGATCGCAACCGTCGACCTGGCCATGGAGCTAGCGGGCGGTGCATCGTTCTATCGTGTGAGAGGACTCGAACGCCGCTTTCGCGACATACAGGGCGCACGCTTTCACCCTCTACAGGCCGGTCCTCAGGCTAGCTATGCCGGAGCGATGGCATTAGGCCTGCGGACAGAGGCGATTTTCTGACGGATTAGACGCTGAAGAGGCGCCCTGAATACCATACCGCACCAGAACGCACTGAGCGGAAGCGGCTTCTCAAGCTTCCGTTAAATGCAGGGGCCGCCTGCGCGCGTTCGAATCGCCGCTGCCCTTCCCGACGCCGCTGGATCAAAAGCTCGGCGGGACTGGCCAAGGCGAAGGTGCGCGGCCGCCCCAAGGTCGATGCCGCGTTCACTCTGGCGCGGGCCGTTTACAACCTGATCCGCCTGCCCAAGCTTCTGGCGGCCCCGGCATGATCAAGGGCAAGTGGCGGATCGTCGAGATGGCTGTGTGGGATACCGTTCCTCGACATGATGGAGCGGGCCTACATCCTCTTCGCAGGCATGACAGGCGGCGAGTTCGCCTTCGGCTGCGTCGCCGGCCAGCTTCGCTGCCGCGAGATCGGTCCGATCGTTATGATACTGCCGAGATGGCATCCTGCGCCAGATTAATTGCACACCAGTGTGAAAAAACCCCGTAGAGGCCGTTGCGGAGCCTCTACGGGGGTTCCCCAGCCGGAAACGTAACCCATGGGAGAGCTGGGTTATCCGGAAGCCTTGGAGGGCTCCTGCCGTCGAAGCGTCTCAGGGGAGGTGGCGCAATGCCCCATGGTGCTCACGAAAGGCAGTTTCGTCAAGTAAGGACAAGATTAGCCAACGCTAATTCGTGCCTGGCTCCGTCGGAAGAAACATTTGGCTGCGTTGATCTCAGGGCCGCGCGTGGCGGCGATGAAGAGGCTAAGGCTTTTCGTCGCGGAAATACCGTCGGTCATCATGTGCGCGACGGTCGCGGCCGTGACCTCATCGAGCGCCCTGCACCAGCCTGGCGGCGCGGTCTCGATGGCGTCATGAGCGCGCATCGCTTTGAGGCCGGCCTCCACCGKCTCGGTCGCAATTCCGGAAATTGGACGGGAAGAGCGGCGCCCGTGGGCCCAGACCAGGCAGCGAGCGTTTCGAATTGCTCGGCAATTGACGGGCCCGGCTTGTAGGCAAATCTCGCCGGTCTTTTGCGCATCATGTGGACCACCTCGATGCCGGACAGGATCGCCTCGGCGCTCCCCACCAAGCCGAGCAATGGAACGGATGCGGCGCTTGATGCGCCGATGATCCCGTTCGATCCGATTGTTGAGGTATCGGCTCTTGAGGAAATGCGGAGTGAGGAAGGCGCTTCGACAGATCAGCTGCTACCTGCCGACAGAAAGGCCGATAGCTGCGCTCGCCCCGCCGGATCTTCCCGCTTCGCCTGCGTCCTGCACATCAGCCACAAGCGGCAGCCACCTCCTCCGACGCCCCCATGGCGCCGTCGAGATGCGAATATGCGAGCTGGCGGAGATGGTGGGGTGCAAGTGAGCCGTCCCAGTGGATCGAATTGCTCTCAATCATTTTGTCGAGCGTTAATCTGTTGGCATCAGCATGCTCGCCATGAGCGATTACCGTAAATGCCGAGCCTTCTTGGTTGAGGCGTTCCTCGCCCTTGATAACGATAGTCTCGAAGACGAGCGGCTGTGCCGCGCCATCGAACTTCTGCTTGATGCGGTGGCCCTCACTGAACGGGATGCGCGGCCGTCGAATATCGTGCGACTTCTGCCTCGATCGAACGTTTCAAAGACACTTCAGGCTCGAATGCCGGGAACGTAACGACTCGCACATCAGGAATCGTAGCTGCCGGCTCGTGCTGCGAGACGACCGTCCGGACTGGCACCCTGGACGGCCTTCAGGTCGGGGGCGGGAATGAGGCGGCAGGTGTAACAGGCTGCCGACGCGGTATCGCAATACTCAAACTCACAAGCTTACGACGGTGAGGCCCCCGAGAAGGTAATTTGCGCGGTCACGGCTTTTTCAGGAGAACCGTGTTCACCCAGCCCCAAGGCTGCTCATCCCCGACCTCTATCCATCTTCCGTCTCGTCTGAAAACGCTGACGATCGCTCCTTTCGGCGCGACCCGCAGGGATGCAGAGGATCGCACAGGTCCTGATCGGACGTTGGCATGCTGGAGGAGAACGAGCCGCTCACGTGGCTGAGCTTGATTCGTCGAGAGGGCTCCGACCTGTGGAGCCGTAGCGACAGGCCTCACTGGCGCGACCGAGATTTGGGTTGAGGGGAGGCCGGCTATGCGCGCTTCCGCCGGGTTCGAGCGGAGGGCGGCGATGATCGGGGGCGAGGTCGGAGGCTGTTGGCGCCACGAAGACGCCAAAATGGGTGCGACAGCGAGCGCGACAGGAATGAGGATGAGTTCATAAGCGCCGCTGACCCGTTGGAGTTCTGGCAGGGGTTTCTCGAACTCCGGGGCGGGTGTAGATCGCATCGCAGGCGGCGGAGCGTCGCCGGGTTGTGAATTAGCGGCCTGACGGATCAGGGCCGATTTGAAAGCCGCGAGCGCATCGGCAAACCGAAATGCCGCTTCGCAGTTGCTTGCCAAAAATACCTCATGGAGCCCCTTTCCGCTGGTGATGGTGATCTGGCCATATTTGGCGATCGGAAGCTGGTCGTTGAGCCGTCCATCGGGTGATCGATCCTTGCTGGAATCGGCCGATACATGGTCGATCACCTGCGCGTCCGCGGGAACGGCTTCACTTTCGATGAACGGGACATCTGTCGCTTCGACAAAGACGTCACGGAAATCGATCACGGCGTAATCGCTGGCGCCTTTTGAGCGCATCAGGACGAAGCCGCCGAAGATATCGAGATTGTCTCCGTTTGCGTTCTCGAGGCGGACCCCAGGAGAGCCTGAGATAATTCCATCCAAGATGGGATGCAGCCGAACCTGGTATCGTGTGACGGCCGACGAAGAAGTGGGTCTCTCCTTGGCCCGTTCGTCCTCGCTCGACGAGGCTACGTCCCAGAGATAGTCGGAGCGAGCCAAGGCAGCATGGGAGTACTCCACTTCGACCCAAGTGCTCCAGGCATCCTCATCGAGTTCGATCTCAATCCCGATTTCGCTGGCAGAGAGCGCAGACAGCACTTTCCTGGCTTCGATCTCCGTCTCTTCAAAGGCCCAGCGGAGCTTTGGGATTGATGACTTCGGGAACCATCTGAGCGGGGGTTGTTCGCGCCGGCATAACTTCCTCCAGGCCGACTTGCGGCTTCTGAGCGCTGCCCGGTAATCCGATTGGAGGGCCGCCTTCTGATGAGCCGCATCATTGATCAAGTCCTTTAGGCCCTGAAGATCCGAACTTGTCAGCTGCGCGCCCCCCTTGCTGTGTATCTCGCGGGGACGTTGGAACTCGGACGGTCGGGCTTCGAGTGTCAGGGAACTGTCGAGAGGTCCGGTGGTGGTCCCGCGTACAGCCGCGGAAACGCTGATGCCGGTTTTGCTGAAGGTCAGCCGAACACCAGGAAACGTACGCACTGAATGACCGAAGCGGAACCTCATAGGTGAGCGCCCCAACAAAACGTGACTGGCAGGTTACGGTATCAGGCGGCGCTGGTCAGTTCACGACGCCGACATCTCGCAACTCAACACCATGGGTTGAGGAGCCGAGGCGAAGATCGCGATGTCGACACTGTTCCCGAGACAATGTCGGAGGCGGACTACGGAGCGGTTGGCACCAGCGTCGAGGCGCACGCCAAGCCGCATGGCTGGCATCATGGCCAGTCGCATCACGCCATGTATCGCTATGGCCTCCGCCGCCATTATGGCTGGAATCGCGGCCATCACCGCGGCTGGTACAAGCATCACCGTCACCACGCCAACTACGGCGGCTGTCGGATAGCGGCCACGCATTTGCCGCAGCACTCGGTTTCCAAGAAGGCCTGAAGCCCCGCCGGCTGAAGACGGCCTACGTCCCTGCGCATTGCTCGCTGGAGCGCTAGGGCCATCCCCAACAACGGGCGGCCTACTGCCCCCACGTCGCGTGCTGACTTGCCCCAGACATGCGCGAGGCCAGCCCTTCTGCGGCCGGGCGTGGGATGGGTGCCGGCTGGGCCTCAATCCCGCCCTGGTGAATCGTCAGTCCTTGGCCCTCTCGTTGCGCGCCACTCTCTTACGAAGCTCGTCGGGGCTGACATCGACGCCGTCCCAGACATGCCCGTCACGGATTTCGGCAATGTATCGCGCGACAATCTGCTTCGCCTCTTCGGGGGTTTCGGCGACATTGGTAATGACGCGGTGGTTGGCATTGTCGCGAGCCGCAAAATGCCGAGACACACTCCCGTCAGGATAGGTCACAGGCGTGATCACAAACGGCGCATCCATCCAGTGACCCGGCGCGCTCATCCAGATCGGAACGTCGCCCGATGTCATGCCCCTGAACTGGTGCCAGACCAGTTGCCAGTCAGGAAAACCGCTCATGTCAGTGTGTTCCTCGATCCTTGACCGCGCTCCTTGTCCGTGAGGATGTTGCACAGGATCCGCCGGATMCGAAAATCAAAAACAGCCGCCAGAGCCGCGCTAGCCGCACGGCATCAGATGGTGCAACGAGCAGGACGTAGAGGATCGTCCGTGGGCGCGTCGGCTGCGCAATTTGGCCCAACTCCACGAACCGCGATGGCGTCGCGCCAGTCGATCCACTAACAATGTCGGATCGCCCCGCGGAAGCGGGTGACTATCAAACGCGCGATATCGACCTCTTCAAGCTTCTCTCTCCGCATGTCTGCCGCGCGCTTTAAGGCGGACCTCCGCGAAATGCGTGGCCTCAGCGTCGGCGGCTTGTTATTTTCGGCCAATTCTTTGCTCGCTCCAGCCTGAGTGGGTTTGGCCCCGAACATGGAAATGGGAGTTCGGCGGCTTTGCCACACGATCTGACCTCCCTCCCAACGACGCTAGCGGGTATCTCGCGCCTTGCCATAAAGCGTCTTGCCTGCGCCGGCATACCGGTTGCGCCTCTCCTGAACGACGTCGGTCTGACCGAGGACATGCTCGCCGATGGCGATCAAAGAGTGCCTGCCCGGCGTCAGGTMGCATTCCTGGAGCGGGCCGGGACCGCGCTGGGAGATGACTGCCTGGGCTTCACCCTGGCGCAGGAGTTCGAGCCCCGAGCTCTCGGGTTGCTGTTTTATGTCATGGCGTCGTCGCAAACGCTTGGCGCAGCACTGCAACGAATTGCCCGGTATAGCTCGATCACCAATGAAGCATTGGTCTTCAGCGTTGCCGAGGCAAGTGAGTTCACCATCACTCTGAACTATGCCGGACTTCCTCGGCATTCCGATCGGCACCAGGCCGAGTTCTGCATTTTTGGAGCAATCCGGATCTGCCGCATCCTGATAGGCGCAAACCTCGTCCCTCAACACGTCTCGATCGCGCATCACCGATCGGGCGATACCTCTGCGATGTCGCGGTTTGCCGGAACGAAGGTGGAGTTCGGCGCCGAGACCGATGCCATCGTTTTGCACGCTGACGCGCGCGAGCGCCCTCTCATTAATGCCGACCCTTACCTCAATGATCTCCTGCTGGATTATTGCGAGGCGGCGTTGTCGTCCCGCACAACCAATGCCAGCCCTCTGCGGGTGAGCGTCGAGAATGCGATTGCGCCGCTGCTGCCTCATGGCAAGGTTCGCGCCGAGGTCATCGCCCGCCAGCTTGGATTAAGCGAACGAACACTGGCGCGGAGGCTCGCCGAGGAGGGCCTGAGCTTCTCGGAAATCCTCCAGCAGCTGCGGCGCGACCTAGCCGTGCGCTATCTCAACGATCGCGACCACCATGTCTCCAAGGTCGCCTGGCTATTGGGGTTCCAAGAGGTCAGCGCGTTCTCGCATGCGTTCAAGCAATGGACAGGTGTGGCGCCAAGCCAGATGCGTATGGCCGGCGTTCAGGCTTGATTGATATCGCTTCGCCGGGGCGGACGCTCGTTCCTAAGCACTCCTGCGACGAGACCCAATGGGACTGAATGGCGCTCACGACGAAGTCCCATCGCCGAGATCCTGGTCAAGCATGGACAGGATCATGCCTTGCCCCTCCGAAAGACGCGCCTGGCTGCGTTGATCTCCGGTCCGCCCGTGGCGGCAACGACGAGGCGAAGGCTTTCCCTCGCGGAGAGGCTGGGGTGCAGCAGATGGGCGACCGCCGCGACCTCACCTCATCAAGCGCCCGCGCCATCCTAGCTAGCGTCAGCGGGCCGGTTCTGTTGCAAACTCTTCAGTTACGGAGGTTAGGGCATCACCTTCCAGCCGTTGGCAGGAGGACTTCAGATGTTCAAGGGCCGTCATTTCGACCGATCGGTGATCCTGCTGTGTGTTCGCTGGTATCTGGCCTACGGCCTGAGCCTGCGCGACCTGAAGGAGATGATGGCCGAGCGCGGCATCAGCATCGACCATTCCACGATCCACCGCTGGGTCGTCTACTTCGCGCCCTTGCTGCTTCAGCGCTTCAACCGGCGCAAGCGCGCCCTGACCGGCGTTGTCATGTCTGGACGGCGCCCTTTGATCAAGGGGATTTMTTTGGCGCGGCGAGGATCGTGGGAGCGGTCATGTCTTCGGCCTTTTGGTGCACTTTTCTAAGCGCTGGCCCTGATGTTGTCCGCGTCATCCTTGGCCGTAATCACGTTATCGCGCTCTTGATGCGCAGACAGCGCCGCGGGCTTGGGGATGGTTCCGCCATATCTCGCATCACCTCATCGTCACCCTCGATTGGTTGTCGATCGCCCGGCAGTTGTCGTTATGCCGGGTTAGGTTGGGTTCTTGCGTATAGGGACTGGCTGCGCATGAGCGCGAAGGCAATGCGCGCGAGTTTGTTGGCGAGCGCGACGGCCACGAGCTTGAAGGGCTTGGTCTGCATCAGCTTGCAGGCCCAGAGCCTGAGTGCGTCGGCATGGCACTTGCGATGATACAGCACCGCATGCGCGCCGACGACGAGCAGCTTGCGCAAGTAGCGATTGCCCATCTTCGACACGCGTCCCAGCCGTTCCTTTCCTCCGGAAGAGTTCTGGCGCGGCGTCAAGCCAAGCCAGGCCGCGAACTCGCGTGGGCCCGCGAAGCCGGCGATATCCTGAACACTGGCAGCGATGGCGGAGGCCGTCACGGGGCCAATGCCGGGTATGCTCGTCAGGCGGCGTGCGACGGGGTCAGCCTGCGCCAGGACCATGATAGTGTGATCCGTGCGGTCGATCTCGGCATCGAGGCGTTCGAGTTGGCGCACCAACGGCATCAGCGCCGCGCGGACGAGAGAGGGAATGGCTTCATCACCCGCCGCAATCAGCTCTGCCAGTTCACGGGTCTTGTTGGGGCCTTGCGCGGCGATGATGCCTATCTCCGCCAGATGTCCGCGCACCGCGTTCAGCATCTGCGTTCGCTGCGATACCAGGAGCTCACGAACCTTGTGGTGCATCAGCACCCCTTGGTTCTCCACTGAGCGAACCGGAACAAACCGCATCGAAGGCCGCGTCACGGCTTCGCAGATCGCAGCCGCGTCTGCAGCATCGTTCTTCTGTCGACGCACATAGGGTTTGACATAGGCCGGCGGCATCAGCCGGGCATCATGGCCCAGCTTGCCGATCTCGCGGGCCCAGTGATGAGCCGACCCACAGGCCTCGAGGCCGACGAGGCAGGGTCGCAAGGCTGCGAAAAACTCCAGAAGCTTGCCACGTTTGATCGGCTTGGCCACGATCACGTGCCCGCAAGCATCGATGCCGTGGACCTGAAACACGTGCTTGGCCAGATCGAGACCAACCACCGTGACTTCCGACAAACCGCTGATAGACTTCGTCATGGACGGCGCTCCTTCAGATGGGTTGCTCAACGACAACCATCCTGGCACAGCTCCATTCGAGCCAGATGCCGCAGCGGGCGCCGTCCACACCATCACGTTAACCGCGGACCATTGAAGCGAACTCAACCGGGTGACGGGCTCACGCTGCGAGGCCAGCGACGGCTTTCCATTGTGCCATGGCGCACAGACGATGCAGATGG
>NZ_JBFTLD010000142.1:0-16045 GCF_056396265.1 Allobosea sp. 05T422_2
GTGTGGGCGGCGATCTCGTCGGGCTGCATGATCCGGCCCGTCGGGGCGAAGACCGGCGAAACATGGTTCTGCCAGCCCGGCTCGCGCCCCTCGCGCTGCTGGGTCGCGTCCTCGTTCGCCGTAAAGGTCCAGCCAACATTCAATGCGTTGACCCGGATGCGTTCCTGCCCGAGCGCATCGGCGAGATTACGCGTCATCGTCGTCAATGCGCCCTTCGACATGGAATAGACCGTCAGGTCGCTCTGGCCGCAGAGCGCGTTGATCGAACCGACAGTGACGATGGCGCCTCCGGATTTCTGCAGGCGGAAGGCGGCGATCGCCGCCTCGGCGCACAGAAGCGGGGCGCGGGTATTGATCGCGAAGACATGGTCGAAGAAGGCGGCCGTGGTCTCGCCGATGACGCCGCGTGGATAGATGCCGGCATTGTTGACCAGCCCGTCGATGCGGCCAAAGGCCCCGACGGTGGCGTCGACGAGCACCTGGGCGGTGGCGGGCTCGGCGAGGTCGCCAGCCGCGCCTTGCGTGGAGGCTCCGAGCTTGGCGCAGGCGGCCGCCACATGTGCGTCGTCCTGGCCATGAACCAGGACTTTGGCGCCTTCGGCGACGAGACGCTCAGCCATCGCATAGCCGATGCCCGATGTGCTTCCGGTAACGAGAATAGCCTTGCCGGCAAGTCCACGCATGTTCTGGGTCTCCTTCTCCCGGTACTGAGGTATCGCGTCTCTCGGCTGTCGTCATCCCGGGTCAGCGCAAGCAGAGCCCGGAGACGGCTGAGAGCGGGCGATCCAGCCTCTGTGGAGAAACTCCGGCAACGCTGGCCCGGTTCGCCAGGGGGGATTAATATGCGGCCATGGCCTTGCACATGCTCAAACTCTGCGTCGGCGCCGAATCCATTCGCGATCTCGAGGAATGGGTCGAGGAGCAGATGGCGTTGATGCGCCGGCTCGGCCGCCGGGAAGAGCAGACCCATACCACCCGCATGGTGCCCAAGCGCATCGAGGAGATCGTCGATGGCGGCTCGCTCTACTGGGTGATCAAGGGGCAGATCTCGGCGCGCCAGCGACTGACGGATATCCGGCCTTTTACCGATGGCGAGGGGATCGGGCGCTGCCATCTGGTGATGGAGCCGGTGGTGATCCCGGTCGAGCCCCGGCCGTTCCGTCCCTTCCAGGGCTGGCGCTACCTGCAGCCCAAGGACGCCCCGCGTGACATCGGCCAGCATGGCGGCGACCTTGCCGAGATGCCCGAAGAGATGCGGCGCGAACTGGCTGGGTTGGGACTGCTCTAGGCTGGCGTTCTCTCGCGGAGCGGCCGGCTGCGCCCCCAAGGGCTGCTCGGGGTCCGGGTTAGCCCGTCACACGGAAATATTGTCGATCAGCCTCGTTCCGCCGAGGCGCGCCGCCACCAGCAGCCTGATCGGGCCGTCGGCCAGGCCGGTGACCGGGGCCAGCGTCTCGGCGTGGCGGGCCTCGAGATAGTCGAGCTCGAACCCGGCGGTGATGATCTCGCTTTGCGCCTGGCCGACCGCCTGGAAGAGCGGGTCCTCGTTGCGGATGCGCATGGCAAGGTTTTGCATGACATGGTGGAGCACGGGCGCCAGCGCGCGTTCCTCAGGGGAGAGGTAGCGGTTGCGTGAGGACATCGCGAGGCCATCCGGCTCGCGATGGGTCGGCGCGGGGATGATCTCGATGCCGAGATCGAGGTCCGCCGCCATCCGCGTCACCACCTTGAGCTGCTGGTAGTCCTTCTCGCCGAAGACGGCGCAATCAGCCCGGCTCTGGGTGAACAGCTTGCAGCAAATCGTTGCGACACCCTCGAAATGCGTCGGGCGGAAGCGATCGTCGAGGCCGACGGCGGCCGGGCCGAGCAGCAGCACGCGGCTGGCGAAGCCCGCCGGGTACATCTCCTCGACCGAGGGGAAGAAGATCGCGTCCGCCTGCGCCGCTTCCAGCAGGCTGCGGTCGGTGTCGAATGTGCGGGGATATTTCTTGAAGTCTTCGTGCGGGGCGAACTGGGTCGGATTGACGAAGATCGAGACGACAACGCGGCGCGCATGCTGCTGCGCCAGCTTCACCAGCGCGATATGGCCCTCATGCAGGGCGCCCATGGTCGGCACCAAGGCGATCCTTTCGCCCGCTGCGTGCCAGCCCGCCACCGCCCGGCGCAGGTCCCGGACCGTCTCCACCACCGCCACCTGCGTCATCGGTTCTCTCTCCATCGGCCGGAGACGGGTAGCAAATGCCGGAGCGATGGCCAATATCAGGTTTGGATTCGAGTTTGGCAGCGTGATGCGCCCGGGACCCTGATGACGCGAGAGACCGACAAGGCTGTAGGCAAGGCGGCGGGCGTTTCGCCCAATGCGCCACAGGCCGGCCATTCCGCGCCGGGAGAGATCGACAGGTTCCTCGGCGCCGCCAAGCAGCTCGCACCGCTTGCGACCGGGCAGGCCGGTCGGCTCGTCTTCGCGCTCGACGCCACGATGAGCCGTCAGCCGACCTGGGACCTCGCCTGCTCCCTGCAGGCAAGAATGTTCGAGGTCGCGGCCGGCTCCGGCGGGCTCGCTGTGCAACTCGTCTATTTCCGCGGCTTTGCCGAATGCCGCGCCTCGGGCTGGATCGGCGAACCGCGCCGCCTGACCGGGCTGATGACGCAAATTGCCTGCGAAGGCGGGCAGACCCAGATCTCGCGTGTGCTCAGGCACGTCCGCGACGAGGCCAGGGTAGTGCCGGTGCGCGCCTTCGTCTTCGTCGGCGATGCGATGGAGGAGGATGTCGACACGCTCGCCACCCTTGCCGGCGAACTCGGCCTGCGCGGCATTCGCGGCTTCATGTTCCAGGAGGGGGGCGATCCTGCGGCAAGCGCTGCCTTCGCCTCCATCGCGCGGCTGACCGGTGGCGCCTATGCGCGTTTCGACGCGACTGCGCMGGGCTCGCTGCTCGATCTGCTGCGCGGCGCTGCCGCCTATGCCAGCGGAGGACGCGAAGCGATGCTGAAGCTTGCCGGTGCGAGCCCCGCCGTGAAGGGCCTGCTCGCCGCCATGGATGGAGGCCGTCGGTGACGCTGCTCTACGGCATCGCCGTCGTGATCCTGCTCTGGTGGGTTTCGAAGCTCTTCACCGGGGCCAATCCGCAACTGCTGGCGAAGGCGCTGAAGACGCTGGGTGGCGTTCTCTCGCTTGGCGTGGCGGCTCTCATGATGCTGCGAGGCCGGCTCGACATGGCGATCTTCGTCGGCGGTATCGGAGCCTGGCTGCTCGGCTGGAGTGCCTATGGGCCCGGCGGAATGCGCTTTCCCTGGAGCGGCGGGGCCCGGGAGACACCGGGCGCGCGCTCGCGTGTCTCGTCGACATTGCTGGAGATGGAACTCGACCATGATAGCGGCGGCATGACCGGTAAGGTCAAGGCCGGCGCTTTCGCCGGCCGCGATCTCGATGCGCTGAGCCTCGACGAGATCGCCCGTCTGATGCGGGACTGCCTGGCGGGGGACCCGGAGGGAGCGCGGCTGCTAGAGGCTTATCTCGACCGCCGGACGCCCGGCTGGCGTGAACACGCTGATGGTCACCGCGACGCGGGGCAGGGCGGCGCGACGCGCCCGGGCGCGATGACGCAACAGGAGGCCTACGAGATCCTGGGGCTTCAGCCTGGGGCGGGCGAGGAGGCGGTCCGCGAGGCCCATCGAGCCCTGATGAAGCGGATCCACCCGGACGCCGGAGGCACCAGCGGGCTTGCTGCTCGCGTCAATCAGGCCAAGGATGCTCTGCTGAAGTGAGATTCCGGGCTGGAACGACATGGCTGAGGTCCTTTCCCAGTTCGTTCAGCCGCGGATCGCGAAGCAGGAGAAGCCGTCGCGCTTGAGCTTGGCGCAGGCGTTCTGAGCGTCCTTCGGATCCTCGAAGCCGGCGAAGCGGGCGCGGAAGAGCGTGGTGCCGCCCTTCTCGACCTTCTCGGTGAAGGGGGATGCCTCGGCGAGCGGGCCTGCGGCCTTGGCGCGGGCCTTGGCCAGGATATCCTTGGCCTTGGCTTCGTCATCGGTGGCGCCGAGCTGGATCACCCATTTGCCGGATGGGATCGCGGTTGAACCGCTGCGTGCATCGCTCGCCTTGTTGCTGTCCTGGGCCTTGGCGAGCGTCGTGGTGCCGGCAGAGGGAGCCTTGGCCTGGGCGATGGCCGGGGCGACTTCAGGCTGGCGCAGTTCGACCTTGGCGGGCTCGGGAGCCCGGGCGACGGGCTTTTCTTCAGGTTCGGCAACCTTTGCAATCGACGAGGTGACATCGACATTCGCCGGGGGGCGCAGGATCTTGCCGTCGACCGGCGGGGCGCCGATCGACCAGCGCATGGCCGAGGGTGTGGTCGTCGCGGTGACCGGACGCATGCCGGAGAGCGGCAGCGGCTGAGCGCCGAGATTGATCGGGCGCGGCGGCGCGATCGGTGTGGTGGTGGTCGCGGCATAGGCGCGGGCAGCCGCCGGGACTTCCGGCTCGCTCTCGACGCGCGGACGCGGCACCGGCCTTGGCGCGGGCTCGCTGGCGGCCGCATGCTGGACGGGAGCCGCGGCAACCTGGGTCGCCTGATGCGGACGCTCCTGCGCCGGCTCGGCCTCGGCGACCATCGGGGCGGACCGTCCGCCGGCCGCGGCGCGCGGCAGATTGGCGGCGACCAGGTCGGCCATGATCTTGTCGCGGCTGGCGCCCGAACGGCCGCCGAGCACGACCGAGACGATCTGGCGACCATCCGACTTGGCCGATGTCATCAGGTTGAAGCCCGAAGCGTTGGTGTAGCCGGTCTTGATGCCGTCCACGCCCTCGACGCGGCCGAGCAGCTTGTTGTGGTTGCGATAGGCGCCGCCCGCATAGTTGAACACGCGGGTCGAGAACATCGGGTAATAGCGCGGGAAGCGTTCCTGGATCGCGCGGGCGAGAATGGTGAGGTCGCGCGCCGTCGTCAGGTTCGGCGGATTATGCGGCAGGCCATGCGGGTTGTAGAAGCTGGTCCGGCTCATGCCGAGCGAGCGGGCGCGCGCCGTCATCATCCGTGCGAATTCGTCCTCGGAGCCGCCGACATTCTCCGCGACCGCCATGGCGACGTCATTGGCCGATTTGGTGATCAGCGCCATGATCGCGTCGCGCACCTCGATCGTCTCGCCGGGCGCGAAGCCGATCTTGGAAGGCGCCTGACGCGCCGCGTAGGACGAGACCGTCAGCTCGGAGTTCATGTTGAAGCGGCCGCGCTCGAGCTGCTCGAACAGCAGATAGAGCGTCATGACCTTGGTGAGGGAGGCGGGGATGCGCGGGGCATCCTCATTCGCCGCGTGCAGCGTGCGACCGCTCTTCACGTCGACGACCATCGCCGCATAGGGCGGCGTATAGCCACCGCCCACATGGCGCCGCTTCTTGCGTGCGGCCTCGGCAGGGGACGCGGCCACGCTGAGCGCGACGGCGACAACACCGATCAGTCCGACAAGTGCGCGAAGACGCACGCGCCGGGAACCTACGCTACCAGAACTCATGCAACCCGCCTCAACCCAGTACTACTGTTCCCCGGTCTCCGCGGCGTCTGGCGACGTGGCGCGAAGGACACAGTTGGGAAGGTTAGGATGATGGGGTTACGGAGCCGTTAAACGGCGAAAGATCGTGATCCGATCCCGCTCCCGGATGGGCTCCGGGCGGAATGGCATTACCCAGCGTTTGATGCATTGCAGCGCGGCCTTGACTTTTATGTTGCGCTGCACAATATACAGGAAGTCCCCGGTGGTGAACAGTTTCATCAGGCCTTGGGGCGTGGAAACAGGGCCTACGGGCTCGCCAGCAAGGAGGCAACGCTAACGCGTTGTGGGAAGAATGATCCAGCAGTTCGAGACGATCCAGAAGGCTTCCAAGGATAACGTTGATGCGGCTCTGAAGGCCTTCGGCGTCACCTCGAAGGGCGTGCAGACCATTGCCGTCGAAGCCACCGACTATGCCAAGAAGTCCTTCGAGGCCGGCACTGCMGCCATCGAGAAGCTGGCTGGCGTCAAGACGCTCGACAAGGCGCTTGAGATCCAGGCCGACTTCATCAAGACCTCGTTCGAGGGCGCCGTTGCCCAGATGACCAAGATGGGCGAGCTCTACAGCGCCCTGGCCAAGGACGCCTACAAGCCGTTCGAAGGCATCGTCGCCAAGGTCACCCCGACCGCTAAGTGATACCGGGCCTGCTGCCGCGCCGCCTCATAGCGGCGCGCTGCGGGCAGATAGCGTTGAGTTTCGGAAAGCCCGGCCATCTGGTCGGGCTTTTTCTTTGCGGAGGCGCGAAAGCTCCCGATCTCGCTGGACGGGACGGGAGCACGCCTGATGGAGTCCCGCTTTGAGTGCAGATCAGGCAGATCGCCTCTGAGCGCGACCAACCTCCGAAGGGGAGAGGGCCTTGGCGCCCGCGCCTTATCGAGAGTGCGAGAGGATGTTCAGGCCCGCGACATTCGCCTCGATCTGTTGCCAGCCCAGGGGAAAGTAGAAGGGCGTGTTGTCAGGCGTCGCGCAGAGATAGACCGTTGGAAAGCCCGCCTCGAAAGCCCTTGCCGCCGCGGCCCGCACCAGTGCCGCTCCTACGCCCCGGCGGCGCTGCGCGGGATCGACCCACAGCGCCGCAATCCAGGGGCTGTACCCGGGMCGTTCGTCCATATCGTTGTCGATCAACGACACCGTTCCGAGAAACCGTTCGCCCGCGGCAGCGACAAGCGCAGCCGGGATGATTTCGGGTCCGAGGCTTTGCCGAACGCGGTCGTCGATCTGCTCGAGGAGGTATCCCTCGTCGCGCCACCATGCCTTCCAGATCCGGTCGGACACCGCCTCGCGGAAATGTGGCCGTTCGCTCAGCGCCGTAATCTCGATGGTCTGGTCAGTCGTCGTCATCATCGCACCGGCTTTTCCAAGGGGCAGTTCGCAATGGCAAGCCAAAGGCGGTCGCGCTATGGGAGAAGGCGAAGTTACGCTGGCCACGCGGGCGGCCAATGTACGGAACCGGACTGCGGGATGCCTCACGACATGATCGTTACCGGCGCCGGTGCCTGCAACACCTTCGAGACCGAACGACTCTTGCTTCGTCCGCGTACGCTGGCCGACACCAATGATTGCCTCTGCATGGATCGTGAGCCGGAGGTCACCCGCTTCGTCAGCGGTCCATGGTCCGACCCATCCGCCCACCGGGAATTCATCGAGAATCGGACGTCCGGCCCGTGGCTGCCAGGCATGGGCTACTGGACGATCGTGCTGCGCCAGGAGCCTGCCGTTTTCGTCGGATGGGTGCTCTTGATTCCCGTCGACGCAGTCGGACCGGACATCGAGATTGGCTGGCGGCTTCGCCAGCGGTTCTGGGGTCAAGGATTGGCCACGGAAGCCGCGCGACCCGTTCTGACCCACGCCTTCGAGGTGCTGAAGCTCTCGGAGGTCGTTGCGGAGATCGACCGCGAGAATCTCGGTTCCCTGCGGGTTGCGGAGAAGATTGGATTGAAGCAGCGGGGGGCCGCGCCGCATTCGGCAAAGCCCGCTGTCCGGTATTCACTGACCTTCGGCGAAGCTGCAACGGCTTCCTAGCGCCCTCGACCGCCGTGATTGGGGATGGCGGCCGAAGCGAAGAGCCATGTCGACCTTGTCGTCAAGCAGGGCGTAATCGTCGCCGATCMGGTTCGGGCTCCCTGATCCCAGTCAACAATCCCAGCCCGGCTTTCGTATCATTCTTCCCTCCGGTCATGAACCGTCGGATGATGACCTGGAAATCCAGGCCGAGACGATGTCCGGTGCCCCTATGACCGAACCGACGACGGAGAGGCGAAGGAAGCGGCGAGCTGTGAAGCTCCTTGCTGCGACCCTCATTCTCTATCTCGGCGTCAGCTATCTCATTCTGCCCGCGGTCTGGACGCGCATCGAGCGAGAGCCGGAGCTGTCAACACGGACGATGTTGACCGCGAATGCGCAGGGCATCCCGGGCGATCCGATCAATGTCGGCCTGATCGGAACGCGTGACGATGTCGTGCGTGCGTTTCATGCGGCCGGTTGGTATCCCGCCGATCCGGTCACCCTGCGGACCAGCCTGGAAATCATCGGGAGCGTCCTGCTCGACAGGCCCTACAAGACCGCGCCGGTCAGCCCTCTCTACTTCGAAKGACGACGCGAGGACCTGGCATTTGAAAAGCCGGCGGGCGGCAGTGCCGATCGCCGTGAGCACGTGCGGCTCTGGCAGACGCTTGCAAACGGAACTGATACGCGTCCTGTCTGGCTCGGCTCGGCAACATTTGACAGCGGGGTCACGCTCAGCCGCGACACCGGACAGGTTACACACCGCATTGCCCCCGCTATCGACGAAGAGCGCAACAGGCTGATCGAGGGGCTGAACAGAGCTCGCATGGTGGTCGGCATCGATCAGATGAAGGGCATTGGCCCGACGCTGACTGGCCGCAACGCTGAGGGCGACCCCTATTATTCGGATGGCGAGATTTGGATAGCCCGCCTCGTCACCGCTGGTAGCGAGGCAGCCAAGCCTGCCGAGATCACGGCGCCACCTCCCCTGATACAGCTGAAGGATGCCGCATTCTCTCTGGGGTCTCGCCTCCTTGCTGATTGACAAGGCTTCGTGTCGGGAGAGGCGCACCATCCTGTCCCGGCGATGTGCTGCGCCGGTTGCAATGCGCGGCTGCTCCGTCGCGGAGCCGCGCACTTCAAAGCTTGCGCCTGTCAGAACCTGACGTCGAGCCTGCCCTTGAGCGCATGATCGCGGGCGTTGTCGCCCAGTGCGGCGCTGTAGCTGACGCCGAGCGTGGCGGTGGCGGTTGCGCGCCAGGCGAGGCCGGCCTCGGCCACCAGGGCGTTGCGGGCAAGCGGGGCGGCGTAAGTCTGAAACGGTGTTGCGGCACCGATGAAGACAAGCTTGGCCGCGGGGGTGGTGTCGCCGAAGGCATGGCGCCAACCGAGCATGCCGCGGGCCAGCAGCGGCGTCGCGCCGAGCTGCATCTCGGCCCGCAGCCCGAGCGTCGAGAAGCCGAGGTGCTGATCCCGGCCGAGTACCTGCAGTGCGGTCGGGCCACCTGTCTCGGCGTCGCGGCTGGTGCGGACCGTGACGGCTGCGATCTGCGCGAAGGGCTCGAACGAGACCGGCCCGTAGGGCAGGGCGTAGCCGATCTCGGCGAAGGCCTGKGCGGTCGCGCTGCGGCCATCGAAGCGCAGCACATCGGAGATSCCGGGCAGTGTCACCCGGCGCGTTACGTCGAGATCACTCCACGCATAGGCCGCGCCGGCCCGCAGCGAGACCGCCCCGAAACGCATGCCGCCATAGAGCGCGCCATGAGCGCTGCCCAGTTCTCCGCTCGAGCGGCGCCCATCGACATCGAAATCGGTGCGCGTATAGCCGCCGGCGATGCCGAAGCGCCATTGCCCGGCATCGCTCCAGGTCGAGTTGAGCTCGGCGCCGAACAGCATGCCACCGCCGCGCCGGTCGAGCGAAGCCGCGTTGCGGTCTCCGTCCGTGCGTCCCTGCGCTCCGATCGCCTCACCCCAAAGCGTGAAGCGTTCCATGGCGAGGCGCGGCGCCGGCAGAGCCGTGCCGGCCGATCTGCCGCGCGCGTCGGCGCTGAAGGCGCCGTCGACCATGCCGCCGGACGTGCCGCCGGCCAGGGGCCAGCGCAGCCGGTTGAGGATGGATTCGCGGATGAGATGGCTGTCCTCGATCGCGACGCTGACTGCTTGCGCGTGGATCTCGCCCGAGAGCGCATCGAAGCCGGCGCGGGCGTCGGCGACACTTGCCGTGAGCAGCGCATCGTAGACACGATGGCCGGCGCCCAGCGCTTCGGCCGCTCCCGCGGCACCGGCCTGGTTGCGGGTCAGGGCGACCTGCGGAAAGGCGATCGCGTTGCGATCGAGCGTCAGCGCCACGTCATTGGCGCCATAGGCCAGGCTTGGGGTCAGGAAGGCAAAATTGGAGGTCACCGCGGCGAACTGGCCGATGACCCCGCCCTGCGCCKTCAGGATGGTGTAGCGCGTCGAGGCGCCATACCCGCCTTGTTGCGCCAGGAGCTGCACCGTTCCTCCGGACACGGTCGMGGTCCCGGTGGCGGCGATCCTGTCGGACTGGCCGGCGGCATTGACCTCGAGCTGATAGGTCGAGCCGGGAGCGAAGGAGATGTTGCCGGCMACGKTCARSGTGCCGATCGAATTGCCCGGTGCGACCGTGCCGGCATGGCCGACAATGACGCTCCCGACCGTGCCGGAACCGCCGAGCGCGCCRCCGGCCAGCGTGATSGCGGAGCCCGTCAGCGAGCCGTTGACCGTGAGCAGRCCCGACAGCACCGAGGTCGCCCCGGTATAGCTGCTGTTCCCCGTCAGAATGAGCCGGCCGGAACCCTGCTTGGTCAGCGTCCCCGTGCCCGAGATGTTCGCGGCGAGCGTGGCGGTATCGACAAAATCCGCGACGATGGCGCCGTCATTCAGGATCGCGCGCGTGTCGATCGCGCCCGCGCGCCCGCCGGTGCCGAGATTGAGCACGGAGGTATCGCTGATCTCCACCCAGCCGGCCTTGACCGTGCCGCCATCCGCAGCAGTGAGCATGGCGGTGGTGGCGCCGCAGCCGCAGCCATAACCGACGAAGAGGCCGTCGACCACGTTGAGCTGGGAGCCTGCGCCCGTGACCGTCACAGTGGCGCTGGCGAGGCCCAGCCCGGCATCGGAATCGTAATAGAGGTTGCCGTTCAGATTGACGATGCCACCGTCGGAAACGACGAGCGCGCCGGTTCCATTGGACCATTTGGAGCCGATGAACATGTGCTGCTCGACATTCCAGACCGAGCCGGCTCCGGTCACGCTGACGGTCGACGAGGTCCCATGCCCCTCGATGAGCGCGCCCGCCTTGCTGTTCATCACGCCGCCGCCGCTGATGGTCAGGGTCGCGGCAGCAGGACCGCCGACATCCGTGTAGCCCTCGTTGGTGACGCTGGAATTTGCCCCCGAAACCTCCATGGCGGATTTGATCGCCAGGTACCCCATCGGGTCCACCAGCTTCAGCGTTCCGCCATTGCTGACCCGGAGCAGGCCGCTCGACACTTCGTTCCAGCCCATTGCCCAGCCGGCCGGATCGCCGACCGTGAGCGAACCGCCCTTGATCTCGAGCGTCGGGCTCGCGCTGCCGCCGAGGGTGAGCGCGCCCCCGATGACATTCTGCGCTCCGGTCAGCGACAGGGTGCCGGCGCCGTTCACAAAGAGAGAGCCCGGGCCGGAAATCTGACCCGAAAGGGTCAACACGCCGCTGGTGTCGATCGTGCCGCCGGCTGCGCCCAACGTCACATCCCGTGCCGAGGTGAAGCTGCCGGTGGTTTTGAGTGTGCCACCGTTGAGGGTCAGCCCCCCTGAGACCGCACCGAGATTGGCGTCGCGGCTTATGGACAGAACGCCTCCGTTGATGTTCGTCCCGCCGCTATAGGTATTCGTCCCTGTCAGGATGGTGACCCCGGCCTCGATAAGAAGCGCGCCGGCGCCTGTGATCTTGGGCGCGAACGTGTAGGCCGTAGAGGTATGGTTGAAGACAATGCGTCCCGTGGCTGCGCCGAATGCGACTTCGGCCGCGAGAAGGCTCCCGACCGCCGCCGCCGGTTGGCCGGACGCGGCACCAATGTTCAATGTGCCTGTACCGCCATAAGTGCCATTGGAGGCGACTCCAAGGATGCCCCCGCCACCTTCAACGGAAACGGTGCCTCCGGCCCGAATGGTGAGCGTCCCGTCGCCGAAACCGCCGACATACATGAACGAACTGCTGCTCAGGGACGATCCGGCCCCTGTGACCGTCACCGAGCCCGCGGCACGATGGGAGGGGCCGGCGGCGTTGCCTATGACAACGGAATCAAACGAGACAGTCCCTCCTGCTTCTATGAGCAGCGAGCCAGTGCCAGAGTGTCCAACATCGAGTTGTCCACTGCCGCTGAGGGATGATCCAGTCCCCGTCACGCTGACTGAGCCGTTACCGCCGACGGCTACGCCGATGCGGACAATTTCGGAGCCCACGCTGACGGTACCGCCGCCCGCAATGGTCAGCGCGCCAGTGCCTGTTTGACCAATGTTGAGGAAGCCGCCCGGAGTCCAATGCGGCAGCGGATTGGGCGATGGAAGAGGCGAAACATCGCCCGTCACCGTCACGGATGGCGTTTGCGCGGCAGCTCCCAGCGGCAGGCCGGCGAGCCAGGTGACGAGAGACAGCGCCGTGGTCGCCGGGAAGGACGCAGCGCGGCGGCCCGGCCGCGCGTGTCCGCGTGCCTGCAGGCCGGATTGTTGCCGGCCACGAGCCGCATCTTCGATCAGTCGCAGGATGGCGAGCGGCGCTCGCGCTCCGCGCCCCACACCGGCCGCCCTCTGCACTCGCCTCATCTAGCCCCCCGGCGCCGCGGACAAGATCGAGACGCACCCGCAATGCATGCCCGACCGTGAGAGTTAGGGTAGCGGCACTCTCGCGACAATACGGCATTCGCCGTAGATGCCGCGGAAAAGTTGTATAACTCAGATGTTAAATGACGCAGCGTCCTGCCGTGTGGGCGCTGGAGCAGAACGCGGTCGGCTGGGCGAGAGTCAGTGTGCTGCGCCGCCGGCGCCGTCCCAGGGCATGCGAACCTMCGCTGGCGGTCGTCAGAGCGCAACTGCTAGGTTGTTGGGGAGGCGATATTCCCCTGAACAATGGTCGCAGTCTGCCCTTAAGGCTTAGAGAACTCCGGCCTCCGCTGCTACGATGCCCACCCGCGTCCGCTCACCGAGTGTCATTATGCCCACCAGCAACCCTCTGTCGTGGAGCGCTGAGAGCCTCCGTCGCGCTATCGGCGCGGCCGGGGTGGCCCTTTGGTCGTGGAACGTGGAGACCGACCGGTTCGCCATGGACGAACGGGGATATGCCTTATGGGCAGTGCAGGACGACAGCATCCCGGTAAAGTTCGAGGATCTCTCAGCCCGAATTCACCCCGCCGACCGGGATCGGGTACGGAGCGCGTTCACGGCGACGCGGGCGATCGTCGGCTCCTATGAAATAGATTTCCGCATTATTATCGATGAGGAAATCCGATGGATCTCCGCTCGGGGCATTGGCGACGATTCGCATCTGCACAATGGCATTGCCTACGGCATCTTTCTTGATGTGACGGGGCGCAAGCAGGCGGAGGAAGGCCATGAGCTTCTCGCCGGGGAGATGAGCCATCGCGTCAAGAATCTGCTGTCCATTGCCTCGGGGCTGACCCTGATCTCGTCGCGGTCCACGACGACCGCCAAAGAGATGGCCACCGAATTGACCGGGCGCCTGGCGGCACTTGGCCGAGCCCACGATTTGGTGAGACCGCTCCCGGGCCACCAAGGCCATGCGGCTCTGCTCGGCGACCTGTTGTCGATCCTGCTGTTTCCTTATGAGGACCTGGGCGCCTTCAGCGGGCGCATCCGCGTCGCGGTGCCGCGCATGGGCGTTGGTGAGAGTGCGGCGACCACGCTGGCCCTTATCATCCATGAGCTCGCGACCAACTCGTTGAAATATGGCGCGCTGTCGGCCGAGACCGGCACCCTGGACGTTTCGGGTTGCTCTGACGACGAAGAGATCAAGATCATCTGGACGGAGCGGGGAGGCCCTGCCGTCGAACCTCCGAACGGCGCCGGTGGTTATGGTAGCCGCCTCGTGGTTCGCAGCATCTCAGGGCAATTGGGGGGCTCGATCGACTACAATTGGTCCCTCGAGGGGGTCATTGTCACGCTGCGGATCAAGGCGGCGAAGCTCGCTGACTAGGTGTTGCGACGCACGGCTGCGATGACTCGCGCCGCAGGTAGGCCGTCCGTGTCTTTTACGGCAGGTGCGTTCTCGCGTGCCGGGCGATCGCCCGACCGCGAGATATCGATGACGTGTGCCGCCCCTGCAGAAATCAGGTTCAGCTTCGGGTCACTGGCGCGCCGTGCGCGCTGCTGAACGGTGAGGGATTTCCAAGAAGCGGACATTGCGCCGGAACGGCAGCGAGGCGACCRCGGGCTGACTTCAGCTCGCTCACTTCGCGAAGCGGCCTTCATACTTGAACGGCGGGGCCGCCTTCAGCTGTTCCTTGGTGGCGTTGATCCGGGCGTTCCATTTCTTGTCCGACGCATTCCAGGTGACGGCAAGGGCGCTGGGACTGACCGCAACATAGTGCTTGCCCATGCCGAGCAAGCCGCCGACAGACAGGATGTAGGAATCAAAGCCGTTGCCGGCGATGACGAAATCCTCGATCTCGCCAACGCTTTCGTCACCAGAGTTCCTGACGTCGAGACCCTTGAGACTGCTGACGAGCGCCGAAGACTCCTCGACAGAAACGAATATCTTTGGCTCCGCCGGTGCAGGGACGGGCGCCGTCTGGGCGATGGCGGTGCCGGTAAGCAGGGTGGCAGCGAAAGTAAACGCGATGGCGCGCATGTTCGGAAGGTCCTTCTCTTTGGTTCGCAGCCTGAACTGCTGCGGCAGGATGGAATGGGAATTCCGAGCACCCCAATCTGTTCCTCAGGGCGCAAACTCCGCGGGAAGAGACGGTGTCCACGGGCTGTGAGAGCGGTTGGGGGAGGGAGCCAATCACGACGGTGCAATCACGACGGTGAAAGTGCAGGAACTGATTCGGTTGACCCCACTTCCGGCCGCAGTCGCCGCCGCCTGTCGATATGCGCGTCAGGCGGCGATATGCTGATGTGGCAGCGGCAACGCGCGACGCCGGCGCTTCGCCGCACAGCCTTACCTGTAGCGGTAATATCCGGAGTCGTGTGCCCGGCGCCCATAGGCGCGCGCGTGTGGAGGGGGGGCGCCGTAGTGTCGACCGTAGCCCCGTCCACGCTTCCAGTGGGGAGACCCGTGCCAGCCCTTATGGCCCTTATACCCGTGGCCGCCATGCTTGATCTGCTCGATGTGATTTTGGCCCTCGATCGCCGTCAAACCCGCGACCGGAGTGGCCAGCGCCATGGACGGCGAAATTGAGCCGAAGCCCAGCGCGGCAGCCGCAACAAGGATGAACTTTCGCATCGGTGTCTCCCAGGAAATTGCTGAAGTGCGGAAGGGAAAGGAAGCAGGTGCGTGGACAAGCCGAGGATCATCCACGGCGGAGCGCCGGTCATACTCAGCCGCAGATGCGCGAGCGCCGCACAACGACCTCGCCAAAGCGGTTGACGCGACGCTTTTCCACCAACCGACAATCCGCGTAGCGCTCGCGGATGACCCGACGCTCGCCATACGCTCGGCGCTCGCGATATCGGGGGGCGTCATAGCCGGGCCGGTMAATTCCCATATCGAGCCGTACCTGAGACTGGGCTGGCGCGCCGAGCATCGCGGTCGCGGCAATGCCGGCAGCCATTAACAGTGTCCGTATCAAAGCGTATCTCCCCCAGAATATTGTGATGACGTCAGACTTGGGCTTGTCCGGGAAATGCAAAGACAGGAGCCCACCCAGGAAGGGTGGGCTCCTTCTCGATCATTCGATGATCTGCACGATCTTGCGGGTTTTCGGCTCGACGAGGACGGTCTGATCGTTGATCACCGTGTAGCGATATTCGGTTTTGCCGTAGCGAGCGGGAACTTCGCGATAGGTCACGGTGTCGGGCAATGTCGCGCCGACGACGACCTTTTCGCGATAAGCCACCGAAGGGACCTTCTGCTGCGTCACATAGGTCCGGAACTCGGTTCTCTGGTCCGCAGCGATACCTCCTACGATCGCGCCAGCCGCGGCGCCGCCGACCGCGCCAACGGCTGCACCGGCAGGTCCCCCGACAATTGCGCCTCCACTGCGCCAGCGCCAGCGCCCGTGGCGGCGCCCGCTGCCGCACCAGAGTTCGACTGTGCAAATGCGGTCACCGGAACGACGGCGAGAGCGGCGATAAGAACAAGATTCTTGATCATGGTTCTTTCCTTTTCATGGGGCTCGGTTTTGGCCCCAGCTGAAAAGGTAAACGTGCGGGTAAGGCAAGATGTTCCATGAATAACTGTTCATGATGACATGTTTAGCAGCGCCTTATTATTTATCTATTCGGAAGCGCGATCACGCCCGCGATGGGCATGTCTGCTCG